>CANGML010000179.1 GCA_947454585.1 Comamonadaceae bacterium | reverse complement strand
GCAAGGTGTGGAAGTGACACCCGATTACGCCCACGCCAAAGTGCATTTCAGTGTGCTGAATGGTGACCCCGTGAAAACAGGGGAGGGCTTGAACCAAGCCGCAGGTTTTCTGCGCAATGGCTTGTTCAAGCGCTTGCACATCCACACGGTGCCGACCTTGCACTTGGTGTACGACCGCACGCCAGAACGTGCGTCGGACATGAACGCCCTGATTGCCAAAGCAGTCGCCTCCAAAGCGAAGGACGACTAAACATGAACGCGCCCCGCACCAGGGTGCAGCGCCGCCCTGTACACGGGGTGTTGTTGCTCGATAAACCCCTAGGACTCTCCAGCAACGATGCCTTGCAAAAGGCAAAGTGGCTGCTGCGCGCCGAAAAAGCGGGCCATACAGGCACGCTGGATCCTCTGGCCACTGGTGTGTTGCCCTTGTGCTTTGGTGCTGCGACCAAATTCAGTCAGCTCCATTTGGATGCGGACAAAACCTACGAAACCACGGTGCGTTTGGGCCTCAAAACCAGTACCGCAGACGCCGAAGGTGACGTCATTTCTCAACGCCCTGTCACTTGTTCCGTAGGTCAAGTCGTTGAAGTGCTCGACCGTTTCATGGGGCCGATCATGCAAGTGCCGCCCATGTACAGCGCCTTGAAAAAAGACGGTAAGGCTTTGTACGACTATGCGCGTGCGGGAGAAACTGTGGAGCGTGCGCCACGTCATGTGGTGATTCATGACCTAGAGTTGTTAGAGATGCAGTTGGATGGCGATACGCCGTTTTTGCGCTTGCGTGTGACCTGCAGCAAAGGCACCTACATCCGCACCTTGGGTGAAGACATCGCTGAAGCGTTGGGTTGTGGGGGCCACTTGAGTGCGTTACGTCGTGTGGCGACAGGCCCCTTTGAGCAATCGGGTTGTGTGACCTTAGAAGACTTGACGTTGATGGATGAGCCGCAGCGCGAAGCGCGTTTGATGCCGGTGCAGTCTTTGTTGGGTGATCACACCCCTGTCACGCTGGATATTGAAAATGCAGGTCGCTTTCTCAGCGGCGTGCGTCGGCGCGGTGAATGGCCTGACCTCGACCGTGTATGTGTGTTTGGAGAACAACCAAAGGCTTTGCTGGGCAGTGCCCATGTCAAAGCTGGAGAGCTGATTCCGGGACGATTGTTGAGTCCCCTTGAAATTCAACAAATTTTAGAAAGATCGTCTGTCAACCAGCCCCTGCTGGCTCAACAGGCATAAAGGAAGAGAGAAGCATGAGTAAGCAAATTCGCAACATCGCCATCATCGCCCACGTGGACCATGGCAAAACCACGATGGTTGACCAATTGCTGCGTCAATCCGGCACGTTTGCGGACCACGAAAAAGTGGTCGACACCGTGATGGACAACAACGCCATTGAACGTGAGCGCGGTATCACTATCTTGGCCAAGAACTGTGCCGTGAGCTGGGAAGGCACCCACATCAACATCGTCGACACCCCCGGTCACGCGGACTTCGGCGGCGAGGTGGAACGCGCGTTGTCTATGGTTGACGGCGTGGTCTTGTTGATCGATGCGCAAGAAGGCCCCATGCCTCAAACCCGCTTCGTGACCAAGAAAGCCCTGGCTTTGGGCTTGAAGCCCATCGTCGTGGTGAACAAGGTGGACAAGCCTGGTGCGAACCCCGACAAGGTGGTGAATGCCGCCTTTGACTTGTTTGACAAGCTCGGCGCAACCGACGAACAACTGGATTTCCCCGTGGTCTATGCCTCAGGCATCAATGGTTGGACGTCCCTCGAAGAAGGCGCGCCTGGTGAACAGTGGGGCCCTGACATGTCGGCCTTGTTCAACACCGTGTTGAAGCACGTGCCGCCTCAACAAGGTGACCCTGCCGCGCCTTTGCAATTGCAAATCTCTGCGCTCGACTTCTCCACCTTCGTCGGCCGTATCGGCGTGGGCCGTATCAGCCAAGGTACCGTCAAGCCCATGATGGATGTGCTCGTGATGGAAGGCCCAGACGGCACCGCCATCAAAGGCCGTGTTAACCAAGTGTTGAAGTTCCAAGGCTTGGATCGTGTGCAAGCTACCGAAGCTGGTCCTGGCGACATCGTGTTGATCAACGGCATTGCCGACCTCAACATTGGCGTGACCGTGACTGACCCCACCAATCCTGCGCCTCTGCCAATGCTCAAGATTGACGAGCCCACGCTGACCATGAACTTCTGTGTGAACACCAGCCCCTTGGCGGGTCGTGAAGGTAAGTACGTGACCAGCCGTCAAATCTGGGATCGCCTGCAAAAAGAACTGCAACACAACGTGGCCTTGCGCGTCAAAGAAACTGACGAAGAAGGCGTGTTTGATGTGGCGGGTCGCGGTGAATTGCACTTGACCATCTTGCTCGAAAACATGCGCCGTGAAGGCTATGAGTTGGCGGTGTCTAAGCCACGCGTGGTCTACCGAGACATCAATGGCGAACGTCATGAACCCATCGAATTGGTCACCGCTGATATTGAAGAAACCCATCAAGGCGGCGTGATGCAAGCCTTGGGCGAGCGCAAGGGTGAGCTCGTCAACATGGAACCCGATGGCCGTGGTCGTGTGCGTTTGGAATACCGCATTCCCGCGCGTGGTTTGATTGGTTTCACCAACGAATTCTTGAACTTGACCCGTGGTTCAGGCCTGATCTCCAACATCTTCGACAGCTACGAGCCACACAAAGGCGAGATCGGCGGCCGCAAGAACGGCGTGTTGATCTCCATGGACGACGGCGAAATCTTCACCTACGCCTTGGGCAAGTTGGATGACCGTGGCCGTATGTTTGTGAAAGCGAATGACCCAGTTTACGAAGGCATGATTGTGGGCATCCACAGCCGTGACAACGACTTGGTGGTCAACGCGACACGGACCAAGCAGCTGACCAACTTCCGTGTATCTGGCAAAGAAGACGCGATCAAAATCACGCCTCCTATCGATCTCACGCTGGAATACGGCGTTGAGTTTATCGAAGACGATGAGTTGGTTGAAATCACACCCAAGAGCGTGCGTCTGCGTAAGCGCTACTTGAAAGAGCATGAGCGCAAGCGCAACAAGTAAATTCACGCAGTAAGCGCAACACGATGCGTTGGACGCATACCCGCGCTCTGTGGATCATGGTGGCGAATGCCGCCATGTGGTCCATTGCAGGCGTGGTGACGCGCCAATTGGAAAGCGCTCAAACCTTTGAAGTGACTTTTTGGCGTAGCTTGTTCACCGTGCTGTCATTGTTGGTGATCTTGCGTTGGGTTCAAGGCCGAGGTTTTTTACCTCGGCTTTTTTCTGCGCCACGCGTGTTGTGGTTAAGTGGTGTGTGTTGGGCCTGCATGTTCACCGCGTTCATGGTGGCGCTCACACTAACGCGTGTTGCCGAAGTTTTGATCACGATGGCTTTAGGGCCGTTGCTATCTGCGCTGATTGCGCGTCTATTTTTCAAGCAACACATTGCACGTTCAACCTGGGTGGCGATTGTCATTGCAGGCGTTGGGATGGCGTGGATGTTTGTTGAACCACGCACAGAGGTGATGACGCCATGGTCGTGGGGCTCTTTGATTGCTTTCATCGTTCCACTGTCTGCCGCCGTGAATTGGAACATCGTGCAACATGCGCAGACGAGGGGGCAGGCGGTTGACATGGTGCCTGCTGTGTTGATTGGCGCCATGTTGTCTGCCATCGCCACCTTGCCTTTTGCATTGCCTTTCCAGGCCACCGTTCACGACGTGGCGTGGTTGTCGATGTTAGGTTTGGTGCAATTGGCGATACCTTGCACCTTGGTCGTTTTGTGTGCCCGTGTTTTATCTGCCGCCGAAATTTCATTGCTGGCTCTGCTGGAAGTCGTATTTGGCACATTGCTGGTTTGGCTATTCGCCAATGAGCATCCTAGTTTTCGCGTGCTCACAGGCGGTCTGTTGGTGCTGTTGGCTTTGCTGTTCAACGCCTGGTGGACACGCGATTTACCAAATGGGAATATAAAAAATGTCGACCTACACCCCTGATGTCATCGCTGAACATGTGGGCCAGCTTGGCTTGATCACACTCAACCGTCCCAAAGCCTTGAATGCGTTGTCGCTCGAGATGGTGCGTGAGCTGACCCATGTGTTGTTGCAATGGCAGCATGACGCAGAGATCAAGGCCGTGGTCGTTCGCGGCAGTAACAAGGAAGGCCCCTTTGGCGCTTATTGCGCGGGCGGTGATATTCGTTATTTTCACCAAGCGGCACTCAGTGGCGACCTGACCCTAGAAGACTTCTTCACCGAGGAATACAGCCTCAACCACTTGATTCACAACTACCCCAAGCCCTACATCGCTTTGATGGACGGCATTGTGATGGGCGGGGGCATGGGCATCAGCCAAGGTGCCG
>CANGML010000178.1 GCA_947454585.1 Comamonadaceae bacterium | reverse complement strand
TCTGCGTCTCTGTGGTCTCAAAGTCAACCGCACCGCGCACGCGACGTGCTTTGAGCAAGGCGCCATAGACATCGTGCAAGTTCAACAAATCGTCAATGCGTTCTTTGCGTTTGGCCGCCTCAGGTCCCCGTGTGTTCGACAAAATAGCCGCCACTTCGGTGTACGTGAAGCGTGCATGACTGAACATCACCGCGGGGTAAAACTGATACGCCTCCACCTCACCTGAAGCCGTGATCATCATGTCGCAAACCATGCACAAGCGCTCGACGTCAGGGTTGAGTGAGCACAGCCCATTGGACAATTTCTCAGGCAGCATCGGGATCACGCGACGCGGGAAATACACACTCGTGGCCCGTTCATAGGCGTCCACATCGATGGCACTGCCAGTTTCCACGTAGTTGCTGACGTCAGCAATCGCCACCAACAAGCGCCAACCTTTGCCCTTCCCCACCTTGGCAGGTTCGCAATACACCGCATCGTCAAAGTCACGCGCATCTTCACCATCAATAGTGACCAATGGCACGTCCGTCAAATCAACACGGTCTTTTTTATCTTGCGTCCGCACCTTATCGGGAAGGCCACGCGCCATCGCCAAACATGCATCCGAAAACTCATGCGGCACACCATATTTGCGCACCGCAATTTCAATCTCCATTCCCGGGTCATCGACTTCGCCCAGCACCTCTTTGATGCGACCCACAGGCTGACCATAAAGGCTAGGTGGTTCTGTCAACTCGACCACCACCACTTGACCCACCATGGCCTTGGCCGTCGCGCCTTTGTTGATCAACACATCTTGACCATAACGCTTGTCTTCTGGTGCGACCAACCACACGCCGCTCTCTTGGAGCAACCGTCCAATGATGGGTTGCTTGGATCGCTCCAAAATTTCGACCACACGTCCTTCGGGACGACCTTTGCGATCTAAGCGAACCACGCGTGCCTTGACGCGATCACGGTGCAACACGGCGCGCATTTCGTTAGGTGGTAAAAAGATATCAGGCGCACCGTCATCTCGTTGCACAAAACCATGTCCATCGCGGTGACCCGAAACGGTTCCTTCAAACTCTTCCAGTAAGCCACTGGTGTGCGTGGAATTCTTGATACAATGCCTCTTTTCCTGAAATGCCCAGGTGGCGGAATTGGTAGACGCACTAGTTTCAGGTACTAGCGAGTAACTTCGTGGGGGTTCGAGTCCCTTCCTGGGCACCAACTTGGGATAATCCGTCTGTACAAATCGTTACAACCGACAACTTCCCGTGTGCGTAAATTACGTCCCCACTACGCACAATTGACGCACAAACCCACACATCCAAAACCGCAACAACTAGGCACTGTTACGTGATAACTACGTCAATTCTGAAGGTATCCCCTCCAAGAATTGACTCCTCAATCCAGCCTACATGATACGGGCTTATCCCCTCAAAACACGTCTTGTCACGTGACATATTCATGTCATCTTCATCGCGAACATGCGCATTTCTTTTAATTGATCCATTGGTCTAACAGGTTCGCCACATAGCCCTTGGGCAAGCCGTGTCCTGCCCCCTCAACAACGTGAACCTTGATGCCTAGCATTTCACCGAAAGCGATGGCGTTGGCATAGCTTTGCCAATCCTCTGAGCCTGTGTGGATCTCAACGTTCAGCGGAACAGGAAACGCCCCTGACTTGGCGAGGTCAAACAACTTCTCTGCGTATGGGGGCACAAAGTTCATTGGCCGCTCCTCATCGTCTTTGGCAAACTCACCAAGGATTGGCGACAGCAAGGTCACTTTGCCGATGTAAGGCTCACCCAACAGTGCTTGGGCATGCAGAAACAAATAGGCACCAAAGGAGTTAGCGATGACACGGGCATCCTCCTGCCAGAAGAACTCACGCAGGTCCGTAGCAATGGTTTGAGCTTGGCTCTGAAAACCAAGCGCCTTGAAGGCTCCCACAGTCTCCCGACCCGTCACGTCAAAACCCCTGTCCAGCAATGCTTGTCCTAGTCCTGTGCTGATCAAGCCGCCATGGCCAGGCAAGTAATAGATGGTCTCGACCTTCTTGGTTTGCACTAAATCAATAGGCGGCTTGAGCACTGACGCGCCGATAGAGCTCCATTTTTCACACACGTGCTCGTGCGCTACTTCTGGAAAACTGGTGAGCTTTGGGGTACGTCTTTCGGGTGCAGGAATTTGAAAGTAATCAAAACCACAACGAAGTTTTCGACCGTCCTTAATAGTAAAGCCGCACCCTTGACAGGATTCAGGTTTTTTTACATCGGCAGCAGTTGTCGTCGTCATAGAGGCTTAGTTTAGTTTGGTGATAAATTGCCTGTCTCACAAGATTTCTGACTGCTTGGCGATGGATACGATCAAGAAGTAACCGCGTTAGCCATGAAGGCTAATTAATTTCTTAAATGGGTAATGCGACAAGATCATGGCCATCAGTGCCCACGATCTTGGCTTGTGTGAACTCACCCACCTTTAGAATTTTGCTCAATTTTTCAGGCGGCAATAACTTCACCACACCGTCGATCTCAGGGGCGTCCGCATAACAACGGCCCACACCGCCTTTGCGTCCATTTGCAGGCGCGGAATCGACCAAGACCTGCATGGTGGAACCAATGCGTCGCTTCAATTTTTCAATCGACACGGCCTCAGCCACCTTCATGAAACGCGCCTGGCGTTCATCGCGCACTTCTTTTGGCAGCATGCCAGGAATCTCGTTGGCCGCAGCCCCGTCTACAGGGCTATAGGCAAAGCAACCCGCACGGTCGATCTCTGCTTCGCGCACGAAGTTGAGCAAGTGCTCAAACTCCTCTTCGGTCTCACCTGGAAAGCCCGCGATGAACGTGCTGCGAATCACAATTTGTGGGCACAGTTCACGCCAGCGCGCGATACGTTCTAAGTTTTTCTCGCCACTGGCAGGGCGCTTCATGCGCTTGAGCACATCGGGATGGCTGTGTTGGAACGGTACATCCAAATAAGGCAGCACATGCCCCGTGGCCATCAAAGGGATGATGTCATCCACGCTGGGGTAAGGGTACACATAGTGCAAGCGTACCCAAGCGCCATAGCTTTGCGCCAGCTTCGCCAAGGACTGCGCCAGCTCGAGTGTGCGTGTCTTGGTGGGCTGCCCATCAAAGAAACCTGTGACGTACTTCACATCCACGCCATAGGCGGAGGTATCTTGGCTGATCACCAACAGCTCTTTCACCCCCCCCTCAAACAAAGCACGCGCTTCTTTGAGCACATCGCCAATCGGGCGACTGACCAAGTCGCCACGCATCGACGGGATGATGCAAAAGGTACAACGGTGGTTACAGCCTTCGCTGATTTTCAAATAGGCATAGTGCTTGGGCGTGAGCTTGACACCTGCCTCACCAAAGCTATTGGGCACCAAGTCAATGAAGGGGTCGTGCGGCTTGGGCAAATGGGCATGCACTGCATCCATCACTTCTTGCGTCGCATGTGGGCCCGTCACGGCCAGAACACTGGGGTGCATTTGGCGAACCAAATTAGCACCGCCCGCAGCCTCGCGAGCGCCTAAGCAGCCTGTGACGATGACCTTGCCATTCGCAGCCAAGGCCTCACCAATCGTGTCCAAGCTTTCTTTGACCGCGTCATCGATGAAGCCGCAGGTGTTGACGATGACCAAATCAGCGCCAGCAAAAGTTTTGGATGTTTGGTAGCCCTCGGCGCTGAGTTGCGTCAAGATCAATTCAGAGTCAGTCAGCGCCTTAGGGCAACCTAGGCTCACAAAACCGACTTTAGGTGTGTTTACTTCAGTCATTTGCGTGTCAATCCCATCACATCCAACATGTGTTCGGTTTGTTTTTGAATTTGTTCGGCGTAGCTACCCATCAAATGAGGCACGATGGGCAATGGCGGTACGTTGTCCATGAAGGTTTGCACATTCTTCTCAAGAAACGACCCCATGAAACCTTGCATGGCGTGACCATAAAAGCGAATGATATTGGCCAAGACCTGTTCGGTGAGGATGGGTGCACCTTCCGACTCATGCTCTAGGATAATTTGCAACAAAATACTGCGTGTTAGGTCTTCACCTGACTTGGCATCTACCACCCGAAAGGGCGTGTTGTGCATCACCAGTTGCTTGATATCGGCCAAGGCCACGTAGCTGGATGACGCGGTGTCATACAAGCGACGGTTCGGGTACTTCTTGATCACACGGTCATGTGTGACTGGTGTGTTTTGAGCAGTATTTGATTTTTTGCTGCGCATCGGTCGCCAGCTCCCGTTTAAAAAGAAAAGCCCAGTACTGTTCAAACAGTGCCGGGCTTGACGGGGAACAATTTGGTAGGCGCGATTGGAATCGAACCAACGACCCCCACCATGTCAAGGTGGTGCTCTAACCAACTGAGCTACGCGCCTACATTGTTCGAAGC
>CANGML010000177.1 GCA_947454585.1 Comamonadaceae bacterium | reverse complement strand
GCTTCAAAGCGGGTGCTCGTTTTGACGTTGGCCAAGACATGTGGCTGTTGTGCCAGTAGTGACTCAAAGGCGGCCGCATGCGTCGCCACGCTGCTCTTGGTGGGCACGACGAGGGTGAAATCACCTTCTTGTGGGATGCACTCCAGCTTGCAAACCAGCCAATTGGCATGGGCTGTGATTTCTAAGCTTTGGCCAGCGTTGGGTCTGAATGACTTCGACACGCTGAGTGGCATGGCCAACAGCACGGTTTTCTCAAAACCATAGTTGGTCAAGCTGCCCGCCTTGAGCTTGTGCGGCAGCGGCCATTGCACATCGCCGGCGGTGATGCCTTTGGGCAAGTTGAATTCGATTTGGGTGGGTAGCCCCGAGTCTCCCGGGTTGCGCCAGTAGGTGTGCCAATCGGGTTGGTGGGTCAGCTGCAGACCCACCCAAAGCGCTTGACCTACTTGTACGCCTTGCGGGGCATGTGCTAGCAACTCTGCACGCACTTGCGGTGAGGTCACTAGGGCACTGGGTGCGGCGTGTGCCCAGGCAGTAATCAGCAGCATGACCCAGGCGGGCAAGCCTCTGGCAAGACGAAGAAAGTAAGAACACATGTGGCAGATGTTAACGAGCCCGTGCGGCACCTGCGGGTGTGGGGGAAAGTAAGATGCAGTCCATGAACGCGAACACCCGCCCCCCCGTTTCGACAGCGCTTGCCTCGCATCGCTGGGCTGATCTGAACACGCATGACTTTGCTGCGCTGGACCCCGCGCGAACCGTGGCTGTTTTGCCCTTGGGGGCGACCGAACAGCACGGACCACACCTGCCACTCTCGGTGGATTCCGTGTTGGTGGAGGGTGTGGTGACTGCTGCCTTGACGCATTTGGCAGCCTCAGACCCCGTGTTGGTGTTGCCCACGCAAACGGTCGGGCTGAGTACCGAGCACACGGCGTTTGCAGGTACTTTGCATCTGTCGCCCCAAACGCTAATACAGGTGTGGTGCGACATGGGTGCCTCGGTTGCGCGTGCCGGTGTGAAAAAGCTGTTGATGTTCAATGCCCATGGCGGCCATGTAGGGCTGATGGATGTGGTGGCGCGTGAGTTGCGGGCGCGGCATGGACTGATCGTGTACAGCAGCAGTTGGTACACCTTGCCGCTGGATGCTTCAGCGATGGCGCAGTTCCCGCCTGATGAGCACCGTTTTGGCATTCACGCAGGCGATATCGAAACATCGATGATGCTGGCGCTGTCGCCCGAGCGCGTGAACATGACGGAGGCAAAAAACTTTGCATCTACTTCGCAAGAGCGTGCCAAGCACTACGCCATTTTGGGCAATGGTAAAAGTGCCAAATTGGGTTGGCACATGCAAGACTACAACCCGCACGGCGCAGCAGGTAATGCAGCGGCGGCTACGTCCGCCAAAGGAAAAGCGCTGCTTCACAGCGCGGGCGAACAACTGGCGCTGTTGCTCAAAGAACTGGTGGATCTACCCCTCAGCACGGTACGCGTTTAAGCGTACGTGACCCATTCTTTGTGGTGGGGCGTTTCAAGGTGTGCCACGCTGTTAAAGCCGATCAGGGCGTAGCGCTTGGGGTTAAAGCTCAACTCACTCACGGCACTGTTGCGTAGACGCATGTTCAACTCAATGCTGGTTTCTGGACTCGCGTGCAACACATGAGCTACCGCTGTTGCAATGGGGCCGCCGCTGGAGACCAGTAGCACATGGCCTGTGTGGTGTTGACGAATGTTTTCTAGGGCTACGGCCACCCCAGCGGCAAACTCTCTGTAACTGGGCATGCCTTGGGGGGAGATGACGCCCGCCATCCATTGGGTGAGTCCATCACGGAGCAATCGAAAATGCTGTTTGTAGCCTTCTGGGGTAGTCGGCTTCACCAACTCACTTGGTTGAATGGCGCGGATGAGCGCCTCGCTGTCGTACTCGTTGAGGCCCGGCCAGATCAGCGCTTGATGTCGCGAGCCCATGCTGTGTTGAATTCCCGCTAAGGTTTGGGCATGGCGTTTGAGCGAGCCCGTGATGACGGTGTCGAAGTTGATGCCTTGCGAGCGCCAGTGCTCGCCTAAGCGCTGGCTTTGCTGCTCGCCTAAGGGGCTGAGCTGGTCGTAATCAGCGGCGCCCAAAGAGGCCTGTCCGTGTCGCACTAAGTAGAGTTGTCCCATAGCTTGTGGTGGTTTGTTTTGATCAATTCTGATCACAACCACCAACAGGAGAAGTCGCCCGTGAGACCCGTTGTCACTTAGGAAGCACGGGCTATTTCTTTCTTAAACAGG
The DNA here is from genome assembly GCA_947454585.1 of Comamonadaceae bacterium. Lineage (GTDB taxonomy): Bacteria > Pseudomonadota > Gammaproteobacteria > Burkholderiales > Burkholderiaceae_C > Limnohabitans. The sequence goes on along the minus strand of CANGML010000177.1, from coordinate 2,134 downwards.
GGCAGACAGCTGCTCCCAGCGCTCTAAAGCGGACATCAGCGCCTCTTCGATCTCTGTATCTCGCTTATGGAGTTGCGCGATCTTGCCCGGATCGCTGGCATACAAGCCGCTGTTGTTGAGCGCGGCTTGCGTTTCTTTTTGCTCCGCTTCGAGAGAGGCAATCAATTCGGGTAGCGCGTCGAGTTCGCGTTGTTCTTTGTAGCTGAGCTTTTTGGTTTTCACGATTGGCTGAGCCGTTGCGGCTTTAGGCGCATCGGCGGTTGAGCTCTTGGCTGTTACAGCGGTTGTTTTAGTTTGAGGTGCCAATCCGCGTGCGCGCTCGGATTGGATGAGCCAGTCCTGCACGCCACCTTCGTATTCGCGCCAAAAGCCGGGTTTGTCTTCCGCGCCTTCATACACCAAGGTGCTGGTGGCAACGTTGTCAAGAAAGGTACGGTCATGACTGACAATGAACACGGTGCCATCGTAGTTTTGCAGCAATTCCTCTAGCAATTCGAGCGTGTCGATGTCTAAGTCGTTGGTTGGTTCATCGAGCACCAGCACGTTGGCGGGGCGTGCAAATAAACGTGCGAGCAGCAAGCGGTTGCGCTCACCACCTGAGAGCGAGCGCACAGGCGATGTGGCCCGCGCTGGCGAAAACAAGAAGTCATCCAAATAGCTTTTGACATGCTTGCGTTGCGTGCCGATTTCGATCCACTCGCTGCCTGGACTAATGAAGTCTTCTAGTGAGGCGTCCATGTCCAGCGCGTTGCGCATTTGGTCAAAGTACGCCACCTGTAAGTTGGCACCTTGGCGAATCTTGCCGCTGTCTGCCTCGAGTTCACCCAAAATCATTTTCAACAACGTGGATTTGCCGACCCCGTTGGGGCCAATCAAGCCAATCTTGTCGCCGCGTAAAAAAGTGGCCGAAAAGTTTCGTGTGATGACTTTGCTGCCAAATGCTTTGCTGACCTCGGTGAGCTCGGCCACGATCTTGCCGGTAGGAGCGCCGCTGGCAACATCGAGCTTCACTCGACCCACCGCATCACGGCGCGCTTCACGTTGCTTGCGCAGGGCTTCTAAGCGAGCAATGCGGCTTTGACTGCGCGTGCGGCGCGCCTCCACGCCTTTTCGAATCCAGACCTCTTCGCCCGCCAGCAGTTTGTCGGCTTTGGCATTGATGACGGCTTCTTGTGCGGCTTGTTCTTCTTTTTGCAATTGGTATTGCGAGAAGTTACCGGGGTAGGTCATCAAGTGGCCGCGATCCAGCTCAACGATGCGCGTGGCCACCTTGTCTAGGAAGGATCGATCATGCGTGATGGTGATGATGCTCCCTTTGAAATCAATCAAAAGCTGCTCGAGCCATTCAATGCTGTCGAGGTCTAAGTGGTTGGTCGGTTCATCCAGCAACAGAACATCGGGCGATGTCACCAAGGCTTGTGCGAGCGCGACGCGTTTGAGCGTTCCGCCTGATAAGGCGTTGATGCGTGCCTCGGGATCCAAGTGCAAGCGATGCAATGTCTCTTGCACGCGTTGCTCCCAGTTCCAGCCTTCAAACAGTTCAATTTCATTTTGCATGGCCGTGAGATCGCCCTCACCCGCAGAGTACTGTTCAATCAGATGAATCACCCGTGCAAGTCCAGCGCTAACAGACTCAAACACAGATGCGTTGTTATCGAGGTGCGGCTCTTGCGCCACATACGTCACACGAAGGGCTTGTTGAACACGCAAATCGCCATCGTCCGCTTTTTCTAGGCCACCCAAGATACGCAGCAAAGATGACTTGCCAGCGCCATTGCGGCCAATTAGGCCGACGCGCTCTGAGGTTTCGAGAGAGAACTCTGCATGATCTAGTAGAGCAACGTGCCCAAAAGCGAGTTGGGCGTTTTGTAGTGTGATTAAAGACATGCGCCATTATCAAGGGGTGCTGTCTTGGGTTGGGCTCATCAGAGCCTAGCGTCTGGGTTGAGCCCCCGGCGCTAAACGGTATGAGAAGTTTTTTTTTGGGTGGTTGCGCGAAGATGAAAAGTCGTGCTATACTGGCAGGCTCCGCTGAATAAAAACGACTCGGGTATTCCCGAAAGATTTAGATGGGGCGAACAAAAGATTTTGAAAATTTTCCGAAAAGTTCAAAAATCCGATGTATACTGCAAGG
>CANGML010000176.1 GCA_947454585.1 Comamonadaceae bacterium | reverse complement strand
TTACTTGACTGAAAATGGTTTAAATGTGGTTGAGTTTTTTGAGCCGATTAATGCTCGATTTTTAACCGGTGATTTAGATCCTGCAGATAATGGCCGGGTTAATGAAATACTATTCAATCCCAATAAGGGAAAGGCTGTTACAAAAACGCTGAAGGAGCGATTTCCTGATTGGAAATTTACTGCGCTTCAAGGTTTCAGTCGAGAGCAGTTAAGTCAGAAATTTTCAACAGCCAAAGTCTATATTGATTTTGGGCATCACCCTGGGCGCGATCGCCTGCCTAGGGAGGCGGCAATGCATGGTTGTTGTGTCGTCACGGGTTTGCTGGGCTCGGCTCGTAACTCGGTTGATATTCCGATTCATGCTGAGTACAAGTTAGACAGTGAGTCAGAAAACTTCGAAAGTAAGTTCGAGCTTCTAATGAAAGACATTTTTAGTAACTTCTCCATGCATCACGAAAGGTTTGATGCATATAGAAGCCGGATCATGGGTGAGTCAGCCGTCTTTAAATCTCAGGTAGAAGATTTTTTCCTGCCGCGTAATTGAGACATCCAAACTGTCAATCCCAACAGCCCCAAGCCGCTGATCACCGCAAACGCAGACATGTGCGGCACCGCATCAGCGGGTTGCGCTAGCCCCATGGGTGCCATGAGCACCACCACTTGTATCACCCCCAACCCCATGCAAGCCCAAGAGTATGCGCAGGCTGATCGCGCCTGAAACGGCCGATGACTAAACGCCGCCGACAAGCACGCACTGCCCTGCCACACCACCAAGGGCACAACATAGCCCAACACGCCAGACCACTTGGGTTCTAGCCACCCCAGATGCAACGCGGTGACACATGCCAAGCCCAGTAACCCAACGCAAGCAAACGCGCCTAAGCCTACCCACCATGGGCTAACCCAAGCCGCCTGACGTGGTTTATCTCCTTGCGCCAACGCCACCTGCGCCCACGCCATGTGCACCACCGCCGGCACAAACCCCAGTACGCGCAGCTGTGCGCTCATCCACCCCGTCTCTTCAGCCCCATACAGCCGCTGCCACACCACGATGATGGCGGTGGCGAGCAATGCATCGACCAAGGTGTGGGCCATGCGCAGCGCAGCACTGCGTGGGTCTGACTGTTGAGTGGTTGCCGAGAACTCATCTTTGACAGAAGTTGCAAGGCTTTGTTCGCTACGCGCACGAAACGCCGGCACCAACCAAGCCGCCCCCACCGCATAGCCCAGCAGTGCAGCGAGCAACAACACAGGCCCATCCCAACCGAATGACGCCCCTAGCAAAGCAGCTGTGAGCGCACACGCTGCGGCAGTCGCTGGCGGCAGTACACGCACCGCCGCTTGCTGCCACGCAGACCCCACGCGCAGCGTGAGGCTCTGCGCCAGCATCCACGCCATTTGGCAAAACGCGAGCAGCAGCGCCCACAGCAAGGCCGGCCATAGCGACAGCTGGCTGAACCACACGGCCAATGCCGCCACGGGGAACAAGCCCAACCCACGCAATGCACTCGCGCGCCAAGCCTGCCTCGCTGCGAGTGGTGCAGGAATATGCTGGTTGGCCAACAAACTCAGGTTGGACTGTGCCAGTGCCAAGGTCATCCAGAAAAATCCAATCTGGCTGATGACCGAGAACTCACCTACCTCTTGCGGCGTGAACAGGCGCAGCATGAGTAGCGCGAACGCCACCTGTGTGGCAAATGCGACGAGGCTGGCCAGGGCGATGGTGCGGCTGGTGTTCATGCGATGTGCAGATACTTCCAGATGGGCAGCGCGTTTAAGAGTTGGGGCCAAGCTAGCGTACGCACATTTGGCACCGCATAAGGGTAGGCCTCTAACGCGTCGCCAAAGCTGTACTGCCAGCTCGCGGGGTCGTCGCGCAGCAAATGAAAGTTACCTTGGTAGTGCGCGGCAAAGTAGCGCACCCAGGCGTAGTCGTTGCTCACCACGGGCAGACCGACGGCGCAGTACTCGAGCAGTTTGGTGGACGTCTGTTGGTTGTAGGGCTCGATGTTGCTCACCAGGTTCAAGCCAAAGCGTGCACGTCGTAATTGACGCGGTACCTCGGCATAGGGCACGCGACCTGTGCAGGTCACGTTCGCTGGCAACAGTGCGCGTAATTCATCGGGCACCTCGCCTACCAGCAACAAGGTGCGCCCTGCCTCGTGGATGCATTGCAGCAGCGGGATGAACGGCAGCAGGCGGCTCATCTCGCCGAGGTAGACCAAGTCAAACGCGTTGGGCGGGACGCGCGCGGGCGCGTTGTCCGCATAGGAGGGCGCAGGCAGTGCAGGCGCCGCAACGTCAAAGAAGGCGGGTGCTACGCCCATGTCGCGCAAGGCATAGGGCACACCGTCGTTGAAGCCCATGCGCTCGCGCACCCAGCCGTTTTGAAAGATGCGAAAGTCGGGCTTGGGCTGTGTCCAATACTTGACCGCATCTTTGAGCCACGCATGCGGCGGTGCCGAGGCAGAAGCGTATTCGTGGATGTGAAACGCGTGCTTCAGGCGGCGAGCCTCTGCATACGACACACGGCCGCACATCCACCACACCACCTGCGCATTCAGCGGCACGGTGGCGCTGGTGTCGTGCACCAAAGCTTGCTGACCGTGCGCTTGGATGAAGCCCACATAAGCATCAATCTCGGGCAGGTAAGCGGGGCCGTTGCGCACGAAGTGCACGAGGACGGAGTTGTTCAGCATGCGTCGATGATCAAACCCGTCTCGCCAGTTTGAGGGAGGCGCGCAGCGTGTCGTTGATGCGTGTCTGCCAGCCTTCGCCGCTGGCGCGCAATGCTGCCAAGACATCCGCATCAAGACGGATCTTGACAGGCTCCTTCGTCACGGCGGATTTTGGGCGACCTCGTACCTTAAGCTTTGTGCCGTCGTACTGGTCGGCTTCTTTAAAGAAGGCTTCGGTCAACTCTGGCGCGTCGTCGGGGTCAGTCCACGTAGCGTTGGTAGAAGGCTTTTTCGCGGTCATTGGCTTTCCTCATGCTGATAATGCGACGCACCTCGTCGCGCGGGGTCCACACCAAGACAACCAAGCGATCATCAAGGTGGCCCACCGTGATGAAACGGTCCTCCTCGTAGGTCTGTCTCTTGTCTTGCTGTGTGAGATGGCGTCCCTCAAAGATCTCGGTTGCGCGAGAAAAGTCTAGCCCACGCTCTATCAAGGTCTTGTTGCGCTTCTCGGCATCAAACTCAATCTTCATCTAATTAATGTACACCCAATAAATGGAATGTCAACTCACAGTGTGTGCAGCACCTCTTGCCAGTTCCCCGCAAACCCCTCCACACTGTGACGCGCCACGATGCGCGCTATATCGTCGCGCACTTGTTGCGCGGGCAGGCTCAGCACGGTCATCACAGCCTCGGCCAAGGCCACGGGCGCATCGCCTCGGGCTAGCAGGTAAGGCGCGTCACGCTCATAGAGCTCGCGCATAGCGGGTATGGGCAACGACACGCAGGGCACGCCGCAGGCGAGCGACTCGAGCGCGGTCATGGGGCAACCCTCGTAGCGGGAGGTGAGCAGTGTCATCTGCCAAGGCTGGTACAGGCTTTTCCCGCTGGGGTGCTTGCCCAAAAAATGCACCCGGCCTTGGGCCAGCAGGTCCATGCCGGCGTGGACCATCTGGCGATGCAGCGGGCCGTCGCCCACGATGCCCAGCTGCGCTTCATCGGGCAAACAGCGCAGGGTGTCCAGCAGCAAGTGTGGGCGCTTCTCTGCAGACAAGCGACCCACATAGCCCAATAACAAAGGCGGCATGCCTTCACCGCCGTGGCCTGCGTGCACATGGATGGGCTGCCCCACGGGCATGGGCGCAATGCCGTTGGGGACTACGGTGCAGCGCTGTTGTTTGCCCAGGGTGGTGAAACTGAGCAGCGCGTCCTGCGTGGTGCGCGACACGCACACAAACTGACTGACTTGCTTGTAGAGCCATCGCAGCCAAAGTTTTTTGACCGCCGATGTACCCGCTTCTTGCAGCACATCCATCAATGGTCCATGCACCCAGCTCACCAGTGGTTTGCCGGTGATGGCCTTGAGTGCCGCGCCGCAATAGGTGGGGCCAAAGTTGTGGGTGCCCACGATCACGTCGTGTAGCTTGGCTGCCTCAACCAAGGTGGTCCATGATGATTGTCGCCAAGGCAGCTCTGTCACTTGCCAACCTTGCGCGCTGAGTGCATCAATCAGCGTGCGCGTCATGGTGTGCACGCCGCCCCAACCGGGCTCTTCGAGCAGCAAGACGCGGCGTGGATTCATAGGCTTAGCGCGCACCAAAACCCGTGCACACCGTTTTGACGGTCTTGGCGGCGATCAATAAATCAAGCGCGAGCGAGTAGTGGGCCACGTAATACAAGTCGTAGCTGAGCTTGATGCGTGTGGCGTCCGCGCTGTCGGCATAGCCTTGCTGCAC
>CANGML010000175.1 GCA_947454585.1 Comamonadaceae bacterium | reverse complement strand
TCGTGCGGGCGTGACTTCTACGGCATGATTGAAACCTTCCCTCTGCAGCGCGCCATCCCGATGATTTTCAAAGGCAGCGGGGACTGCACCCAGGTCGATTGGACCTTCTTGGGCGGCTCGATTGCCAACTGGTCGTTTGTGGCGTTTGTAGGCCTTGGCTTGCTCGCGTTAGCCACCACCGTGATCGCTTGGCGCTCACCCACGCAACCCACATCTGAGGTTATAGAAGATCAGGCTTGAGGCAGGGTCAGGGCTTTAAAGCTTTTTCACCAGAACCAAGCTCTTGCGGTCCGCGTTGTATTTGCGCTTGCGCGCTTCGGGCAACCAGTCGGGGTCGACCTGCACAAAACCGCGTTTGAGGAACCAGTGCTTGGTGCGCGTGGTGAGCACAAAAATGCTCTTCAGGCCCTTGTTGCGCGCGCGGTGCTCGATGCGCTTGAGCACCTTTTCACCATCGCCTTGACCTTGCGATTGGGGGGACACCGTGAGTGCCGCCATCTCACCCGTTTGGGCTTCGGGATAGGGGTAGAGGGCAGCGCAGGCAAAGATCACGCCGTCATGCTCGATCACCGTGTATTGACCCGCATCGCGCTCGATCTCGTTGCGATCGCGTTTGACCAGCGTGCCATCGTTCTCAAACGGCTCAATGAGTTGCAAGATGCCGCCCACGTCTTCATGAGTCGCCTCGCGCAGTTCTTCTAGTTTTTCGTCCACCACCATGGTGCCAATGCCGTCGTGCATGTACACCTCTAGCAGCAGCGACCCATCTACCGCAAAAGGCAAGATGTGGCTGCGCTCAACACCCGTCTCACACGCTTTTACGCAGTGCTGCAGATAAAAGGCGATGTCAGAGGGGTTGGTGGTTTGGGGCAGACTGGCCAGCAGCTGTTTGGCGGTGGCCAAGGGGAGTTCGGTGTCGATGGGGTTGTCTTCGCTGGCCGGTTCCGAGGGGTGGATGCGAATGCCCGGGGTTTCCGTGACAAAAATTAATTTGTCGGCTTGCAGCGCCGTGGCGACAGAGGTGGCCACTTCTTCCATGGTCAGGTTGAAGGCTTCGCCGGTGGGCGAAAAGCCGAAGGGCGAGATGAGCACCATCGAACCCGCAGCCAAAGTTTGGGTGATGCCCGCCACGTCCACTTTGCGCACCAAGCCAGAGTGCTGAAAGTCCACGCCATCCAAGATACCCACTGGGCGAGCGGTGATGAAGTTGCCTGAAATGACACGCACTGTCGCGCCTGCCATCGGGGTGTTGGGCAGGGCTTGGCTGAACGCGGCTTCAATCTCAAAGCGCAGCTGGCCGGCGGCTTCTTGGGCGCAGTCGAGCGCCACACCATCAGTGATGCGCATGCCATGCGAATACTGAGGCACATGGCCTTTGGCAGCCAGTTGTTCGTTCACCTGGGGGCGAAAGCCATGCACCAGCACAATGCGCACGCCCATGCTTTGGATCAGTGCTAAGTCTTGCGCCAGGTTGGGCAGTTTGCCGGCTTCAATGGCCTCACCCGCGATGCCAACCACAAAGGTCTTGCCACGGTGCGTGTGAATGTAGGGTGCAACCGAACGGAACCAAGGCACAAAAGTGAAGTCAAAAACAGCGGACATGTGGGCGGGTCGTTGGCGGGTAAATGGGTGAGCAACCTGAGGTGGGTCGGACGGGGATAATTGCGGATTGTCTATCAAGTTAGTGCCTGTTTTGTCCTCGTCCGTTCGCTTCCAGATTGAATTTCCAGAATCCTTGCCCGTCTCGGCCAGACGCGAGGAAATCATGGCTGCCATACAGGCCCACCCTGTGGTCATCGTGTGCGGCGAAACGGGCTCTGGCAAAACCACGCAGTTGCCTAAGATGGCGCTGGCCTTGGGGCGTGGCTTGGGGCTTAACGTCAAGCCCGGTCAACGCAAACAAATCATCGGCCATACCCAGCCGCGCCGCATCGCGGCGAGCTCGGTGGCCAAGCGCATTGCCGAAGAGCTGAAAACCCCGCTGGGCGAGGTGGTGGGTTTCAAGGTGCGCTTTCAAGATCGCTTGAGCAAAGATGCATCGGTCAAGTTGATGACCGACGGCATCTTGCTGGCCGAAACACAGAACGACCCGCTGCTCAAAGCCTACGACACCATCATCATCGACGAGGCGCACGAACGCAGCCTGAACATCGACTTTTTGCTCGGCTACTTGCGCGAAATTTTGCCGCGCAGGCCCGACCTCAAAATCATCGTCACCTCGGCCACGATTGATGCAGACCGCTTTGCCAAGCACTTTGCATCGGCCAAAGGTGATGCGCCCATCTTGATGGTGTCGGGCCGCACCTTTCCGGTGGAGATGCGCTATCGCCCGTTTGAAGAAAAGCGCGACTACGACTTGAACAACGCCATTGCCGATGGCGTGGACGAGCTGTGGGGCAACCCGTCACAGCAGGGCGATATTTTGGTGTTCTTGCCAGGCGAACGCGAAATTCGTGAAGCAGCCGACCATTTGCGCGCGCACCTGAGCCACAGCCCGATCCTGCGGGGCGCGGATGTGCTGCCGCTGTTTGCACGCCTGTCGCAAGCCGAGCAAGACCGCGTGTTTGATAGCCACAGTGGGCGCCGTATCGTGTTGGCCACCAACGTGGCTGAAACGTCGCTGACTGTTCCCGGCATTCGCTATGTGATTGACGCAGGTAGCGCACGCGTCAAGCGCTATAGCTGGCGCAGCAAGGTGGAGCAGTTGATGGTCGAGCCCATCAGCCAAGCCGCCGCCAACCAACGCGCAGGCCGATGCGGGCGTGTGGCCAACGGCATCTGTATTCGCTTGTACGACGAGGTGGATTTCAACGGCCGAACGAAATTCACAGACCCTGAGATTTTGCGTAGCTCGTTGGCGGGCGTGATCTTGCGCATGAAGTCGCTGCACCTCGGCAATGTGGAGCAGTTCCCTTTTCTCGAAGCCCCACGCCCTAAAGCGATTGCGGATGGCTACCAATTGCTCAGCGAACTCGGCGCCGTGGATGACGACAACGCGCTCACCCCTGTCGGTCGCGAACTGGCTAAGTTGCCTCTCGATCCCCGCGTGGGCCGCATGATCGTGGAGGCGCGTGAGCGCAACGCTTTGGATGAAGTGCTCATCATTGCCTCGGCACTCAGCGTGCAAGACGTGCGCGATCGGCCGATGGAAGCCCAAGCAGCGGCCGACCAAGCGCACGCTAAGTTTGATGACGACCGCAGTGAATTCAGTGGTTACCTCAACCTGTGGAAGTGGGTTGAAAGCGCACGGGGTGGCAAAAACAATGAGCACAAGCTGAGCAATCGCCAATACGAAGCGCTGCTGCGTCAAAACTTCATCAACGTGCGCCGTGTGCGCGAATGGCGCGACACGCACACGCAATTGTTGACCGTGGTGACCGAGCACAAATGGCGCATTAACAACACGCCTGCCAGCTACGACCAATTGCATCTGTCGATGCTGGCAGGTCTGTTGGGCAACGTAGGTTGCAAACTCGACGATGACGAGGCGTATTTGGGCGCACGCGGCATCAAGTTTTACCGCCACCCTGGTGCGCACTTGCGCAAAAAGCCCGGCCGTTGGCTTGTGGTGGCCGAGTTGGTCGAAACCACGCGCCTGTTTGGCCGTGGCATCGCCGCGATGGAGCCGCAGTGGTTGGAGCAAGTGGGTGGCCATTTGCTGAAAAAGCAAGTGCTCGACCCGCATTGGGAAAAGAAAGCGGGCGAGGTCAAAGCACTCGAGCGCGCCACGTTGTATGGCTTGGTGGTCTACAACGGTCGCCGTGTGAGCTACAGCAAAGTGGACCTGGTGGGGGCTCGCGAGATCTTCATTCGTGAAGCATTGGTGGCGGGCGAGCTAGACACCAAGCTGCCGTTCCTTGCCGCGAATCAAAAGATGATTGCGCAAGTGCAAGAGCTGGAGCACAAATCGCGCCGTCAAGACGTGTTGGTGGACGATGCGCTCATCTACGCGTTTTACGACCAGCAACTGCCCGCCGAGGTCTGCAGCTTGGTCACCCTTGAGCATTGGTACCGCGACGAGGTGAAGCGCCAACCCAAGCTGTTGTGTTTGAGTCGTGAGGAGTTGATGCGCCACCAAGCGGCGGGCATCACCACGCAAGCATTCCCCAAAACCTTACGCCTGGGTGGCGTGGACTGCGTGGCTGACTATCTGCATGAACCCGGTGATGCGAAAGACGGCTTGACGGTGACGGTACCGCTGTTTGTGTTGAACCAAGTGAGCGAAGAACGCGCCGAGTGGTTGGTTCCCGGCATGCTGAACCCAAAAATTCATGCCTTGCTCAAAACCTTGCACCAACGACCCCGCTCGCGACTAGTGCCGCTGCCTGAGAGTGCTGCACGTTTGACCGAGGCTTTGTCGGTCGACACGGTGTTTGGGTCTGGGCCGTTGGTGGATGCCTTGCTCAAGTTGGTGCG
>CANGML010000174.1 GCA_947454585.1 Comamonadaceae bacterium | reverse complement strand
TTGGGCCTTTGCCCGTTACTTCACATACGCGTGCCATGTGGACACTCCATATCAACGGCGGTCGTTCCCACGAGCGCCTCACCTCGCCAGAAAGGGTGGCGGTAACCCATCTTCTTCGCTGAATTCAGCAAAGCCTGAGATTGTAGCGTCTTTTAGTGCGCGCCTTGCTCTAAAAAGCGTTGGGCGTCCAAAGCCGCCATACAGCCCGTGCCCGCGCTGGTGATGGCTTGGCGGTAAATATGGTCTTGCACGTCGCCTGCGGCAAAGACACCGGGCACGCTGGTCATGGTGGCAAAGCCCTCAGAGCCGCTCTTGGTCAAGATGTAGCCGCCCTTCATGTCCAACTGACCTTCAAATATGTCGGTGTTGGGATGGTGGCCAATGGCGATGAAACAGCCTTGGGTGGGAATGTCACGGGTACTGCCGTCGTGGGTGCTCTTCAAACGCACACCGGTGACGCCGGAGGCATCGCCCAAGACCTCGTCCAAGGTGCTGTTGACTTCGAGCACGATCTTGCCAGCGGCGACTTTTTCCATCAGCTTGTCGATCATGATGGCTTCGGCTTTGAACTTGTCGCGGCGGTGAATTAAGTGAACTTTTGAAGCAATATTGGACAAATAAAGCGCTTCTTCCACGGCGGTGTTGCCGCCGCCGACCACGCTGACCACTTGGTCGCGGTAGAAGAAACCGTCACACGTGGCACAGCCTGACACGCCACGCCCCATGAAGGCTTCCTCAGAGGGCAAGCCCAAGTACTTGGCCGAAGCCCCCGTGCAGATGATGAGGGTGTCGCAGGTGTAGGTGCCGCTGTCGCCTGTCAAGGTGAAGGGGCGCTGGGAGAAGTCGACCTTGTTGATGTGGTCAAACACGATTTGGGTGTTGAAGCGCTCGGCGTGTTGCAGAAAACGTTGCATCAGCTCAGGGCCTTGCACGCCGTGCACATCAGCGGGCCAGTTGTCGACCTCGGTGGTGGTCATCAGTTGGCCGCCTTGGGCCATGCCGGTGATCAACAGGGGTTTGAGGTTGGCGCGGGCAGCGTAAACGGCGGCGGTGTAGCCCGCAGGGCCAGAACCGAGAATCAAAACTTGGGCGTGTTGTGGGGTAGACATCAGAAAGGGGCCATCAAAAGAGACAATAAAGGCAAGATTGTAAGAACCTCCCTTTCTCCCCTGACAGCGCAAGGTCGCCGCTCAGGTAAGCTCTGCCTCCAGACATGACTTATTCGCTTAATACTCTTAAAAATGACCCGCGTGCCTCGGTCACCGATGGCGAACACAAACCCACGGGCTTTCGCCGCTTTGCGCAAGAAATTGCGCTCACCGCTGGCTTTGTGTTCATGACCTTTTGGTTGCTGGCACTCATCACCCAGTCGCCACTTGATCCGGCTTGGACCACCTCTGGCTCAGGCAATGCGATACGCAACTTTGGCGGTCGTTTTGGGGCCTGGTTGGGTGACTTGAGCTTTTTCCTGCTCGGCTACTCGGTGTGGTGGTGCTACGCCGCAGGCTTGGTGGTGTGGTTGTCGGCATTGGCCAATCGCTTGCGTGACGAAGATGAGCCACAGCCCGAGCATCTGGGCTGGCGCTACACGCGCTTTGCATTTTGGGCCGGCTTGGTGTTGTTGTTGATCTCGAGCACGGGTTTGGAGTGGACGCGCATGTACCGCTTTGAAGACCGCTTGCCCGGCCACAGCAGTGGGGGGGTGTTGGGCTACCTGGTGGGACCGTCAAGCTTGAACTGGTTGGGCTTTAATGGCTCGGGCTTGATTTTTATTGCCTTTGGTGTGGTCGGCGCGTCGTGGGTGTTTCGCTTTTCATGGGGACAGACGGCAGAAAATTTAGGCGCTTGGTTGGACGGCATGTATGCATCGTGGCGCGAACGCCGCGAGCGCGAAGAAGACGTGGCCTACGGTTTGGTAGCAGCTCGCGAACGTGAAGAGGTGGTGTTTGAAGAGCGTGTGGAAATCAACGAGCATCCGCCCATCGCCGTGCACATCGAGCCCGAAGTGATCGAGGTGCCCAAGAGCGCGCGCGTGGCCAAAGAGCGTCAAAAGACCTTGTTCACCGATGCCGCCACGGACTCGCGCCTGCCGCAGGTGGATTTGCTGGACGACCCGCTGATCCGTCAAGACACTGTGGCTCCCGAAACGCTGGAGATGACCAGCCGGTTGATTGAGAAAAAACTCAAAGATTTTGGCGTCGAAGTGCGTGTGGTGGCAGCGTCGCCTGGCCCGGTGATCACGCGTTACGAGATCGAGCCGGCCACTGGCGTGAAGGGCTCGCAGGTGTTGAACCTCGCCAAAGACTTGGCGCGTTCCCTGTCGCTGGTGTCGATTCGTGTGGTGGAGACCATCCCCGGTAAAAACTACATGGCGCTGGAGTTGCCCAACGCGAAACGACAATCGATTCGCTTGAGTGAAATTTTGGGTTCGGATGTGTACAACGAATCTAAGTCGATGTTGACCATGGGCTTGGGCAAAGACATTGTGGGCAACCCGATCGTGGCGGACTTGGCCAAAATGCCGCACGTGTTGGTGGCGGGCACCACGGGCTCGGGCAAGTCGGTGGGCATCAATGCCATGATTTTGTCTTTGCTCTACAAGGCCGAAGCACGCGATGTGCGCTTGCTGATGATCGACCCCAAGATGTTAGAAATGTCGGTCTACGAAGGCATTCCGCATTTGCTGGCGCCTGTGGTGACCGACATGCGTCAAGCCGCGCATGGTCTGAACTGGTGCGTGGGTGAGATGGAAAAACGCTACAAGCTCATGAGTAAGCTGGGCGTGCGTAACCTCGCGGGCTACAACGCCAAGATTGACGAAGCGGCCAGTCGCGAAGAGTTCATCTACAACCCCTTCAGCTTGACACCTGAGCAGCCCGAACCCCTGCAACGCTTGCCGCACATCGTGGTGGTGATTGACGAGTTGGCTGACTTGATGATGGTGGTGGGCAAGAAAATTGAAGAGCTGATTGCCCGCTTGGCACAGAAGGCGCGCGCGGCAGGCATCCATTTGATTCTGGCCACGCAACGCCCCAGCGTCGATGTGATCACGGGCCTCATCAAAGCGAACATCCCCACGCGTATCGCGTTCTCGGTGGGCTCGAAAATCGACAGCCGCACCATCCTCGACCAGATGGGTGCGGAGGCCTTGTTGGGCATGGGTGACATGCTCTACATGGCCAGCGGCACGGGCTTTCCGGTGCGTGTGCATGGTGCGTTTGTCAGCGACGAAGAGGTGCACCGCGTGGTGAGCTACCTCAAGAGCCAAGGCGAGCCCGATTACATCGAAGGCGTGCTCGAAGGTGGCACCATGGATGGCGATGGCAACGCCTCAGGCCCCGATTTGTTTGGCGATGTACCCGCCGAAAAAGACCCCATGTACGACCAAGCCGTCGAGGTGGTGCTGAAGAACCGCAAGGCCAGCATCTCGCTGGTGCAGCGCCACTTGAAGATTGGTTACAACCGCGCGGCGCGTTTGGTGGAAGACATGGAGAAAGCAGGCATGGTCAGCGCAATGAGCAGCAATGGCCAACGCGAAATTTTGGTGCCCAAGAGAGATGATTAATTTTTTCTCTCTTCGTCAGGGCCTGCTGTGCGCGGCGCTCGCCGCATGTGCAAATGCCGCTTGGGCCGACAGCATGGACACCTTGGCGTCTTTTTTAAAGAACACCAAGAGCGGCCGAGCCGATTTCACGCAGGTGGTGACGCCACCCGCGAAAGCGGGGCAAAACGTTTCGCGCAGCAAAATATCCACCGGCGAGTTCTCCTTCATCCGCCCTGCGCGTTTTCGCTTCGACTACCTCAAGCCATTTCCCCAAGTCATCGTGGCCGATGGTCAAACCCTCTGGCTGTATGACGCCGATCTTGAGCAAGTGACGGCACGCAAACAGGCCCAAGCCTTGGGCAGTACACCAGCAGCTTTGGTGGCCACTGCGATGGACGTTGCCAGTTTGCAAAAGGAGTTCAGCCTGGAGCCGCAAGCCGATGCCGATGGCTTGCAGTGGGTGCAAGCCACGCCTAAGAACCGCGAAAGCACCATCCAGTCGGTGCGCATGGGTCTGCGTGTGGAGGGCACTCAAGTGAGTTTGGCCAAGTTAGAAATCTTTGACGCCATGGGCCAACGCTCGGTGCTGAGCTTTGAGCGCTTTGAGGTGAATCCCGCCAATCTTGCCAACGCGTCATTCAACTTTGTCACGCCCAAGGGCGTGAGCGTCATTCGCCCTTGATCCAAGGTCTGGCGCCATTGCTCAACGCTGACACAAGCTTGTTGGTGTTGGGCAGCTTTCCCGGTGTAGCGTCCTTACGGGCGCAGCAGTATTACGGTCACCCACAGAACCAGTTTTGGAAAATCGTCGCCACGCTCTTGGCTTCAGATGCTGCGAAGGTGTTGGCCTTGCCCTATGCCGAGCGTGCGCAGTGGTTGCT
>CANGML010000173.1 GCA_947454585.1 Comamonadaceae bacterium | reverse complement strand
GTCAAGATTTTGGATTTTTCCACCGCACCGACGGCAAAGCCAGCCAAGTCGTACTCGCCGTCGGGGTACATGCCGGGCATTTCGGCGGTTTCGCCACCGATCAAGGCGCAGCCGGACAGCTCACAGCCTTTGGCAATCCCACCCACCACGGCAGCCGCCGTGTCGACATGCAACTTGCCGCAAGCAAAGTAGTCGAGGAAGAACAAGGGCTCTGCACCTTGCACCAACACATCGTTCACGCTCATAGCGACCAAGTCAATGCCCACGGTGTCATGCATCTGCCATTCAAAGGCCAGCTTGAGCTTGGTGCCGACACCATCCGTGCCACTCACCAAAACGGGTTCTTTGTAACGCTTCGGTACTTCAAACAAAGCGCCGAAACCGCCGATACCCGCTAACACACCCTCACGCATGGTTTTCTTAGCCAGGGGTTTGATGCGCTCGACCAAGGCATCGCCTGCGTCAATGTCGACACCGGCGTCTTTATAAGAGAGGGGTTTGTTCATAGTGGAGATAGGGTGAGGCGCGGTGAAGGTGTGCGCCGATAGAATCAAGTGTTCATTTTAAAGCCTTCACCCCCCACACGCTGTATGCAATTCACCCCCGCTCAACAACATGCTTTGGCTTGGGCCGGCCTGACGGCTATGGCTGGGCTCGTTTTGTGGCTGTTAGGCCCGGTGCTGATGCCCTTCGTGGTGGCGGCGGTATTGGCCTATGTGCTCAGCCCCTTGGTACGTGGATTGCAGCGTGCAGGGGGCGGGCGTCTGCCTCGCTTGGTGGCGGTTGTTGTGGTCGAGGTTTTGTTTTTGTTGCTGCTGGTGGCCTTGTTCACCTTGTTGATTCCCATCTTGGCGCACGAGTTGCCCCGCATGCGCGACCAAGTGCCTGTGCTGGTCGAGCGCTTGCAAAACGATATCGCACCTTGGCTGCAAGCCAAAGGTATTCCCGTCATGCTCGACAGTGCCAGCATCAAAGCTTTTGTGTTGCAAACTTTCAACACCTCGCTGGATGAGGGCTTCAAGCAAGCCCTGACCTCGTTGCGCATTGGTGGCAGCGTGGCGCTGGCTGTGGTGGGTAATTTGGTGCTCATCCCCGTGGTGTTGTTTTATTTGTTGATTGATTGGCAGCGGGTGGTTCGCCATGTCGAGGCCTTGGTGCCTAGGCCCGCGCGCGGGGCCTATGACCGCTTTGTCGCCGAGTGTGATGCGGTGTTGGGCCAATACCTGCGTGGGCAGCTGTCAGTCATGGCCTTGTTGGCGGTGTATTACAGCGGGGCCTTGTGGGCCTTTGGCCTGGAGTTGGCGTTTCCCATCGGCGTGTTCACTGGCTTGGCCGTGTTTGTTCCTTATGTGGGGTACGGCGTCGGTTTGACCTTGGCTATCTTGGCGGGTGTGTTGCAGTTTCAACCCAGCGAGGCATTGTTGATGGTGGCCGTGGTGTACGGCTTAGGTCAACTGATTGAGAGTTTTCTCCTCACCCCGCGCTTGGTCGGCGAGCGCATTGGTTTGCACCCGCTGCATGTGATTTTTGCCTTGATGGCTTTTGGTCAGTTGTTCGGCTTTGTAGGCGTCTTGGTGGCCTTGCCTGCCAGTGCCGTGTTGTTGGTGGCCATCCGACGCTTGCGTGCGCAGTACCAATCTAGCGCCCTGTACCGTGGTGTTTGAGCGCAGATGAAGCAGATCGCGCTCGACATTGGTTTGGCCCCTGGCCCCACATTGACCAACTTTTTTGCGGGCCCCAATCAAGCCACCTTACAACATTTGCAGTTGTGGGTGAGCAATGACAAACGCTCTCCGGTCCCTACGTATCTTTGGGGGGTAGGTGGCAGCGGTAAAACCCATTTGCTACGCGCTGCGCAAGCGAGCTTGCGTGAGCAAGGTTGCGCTGTGGGTTGGATGGATGCCTCCGTGGCTGAGCCCTCGGGGTTTGATGAGTCATGGCGTGTGGTCATCTTGGACGATGTGCATCTCTTCACCGCCGTGCAGCAGCAGGCCGCTTTCAACTGGTTTGTGAACGCCACCACGCCCAGTGATGGCCAGCAGCGTTGGGTGCTTGCCGCTGGCAGCGTGCCGCCGAGTGACTTGGTGCTGCGCGAAGACTTGCGTACCCGTTTGGGCTGGGGCCATATTTTTCAGTTGCAGGTCCTCAGCGAACCCGAGCGACGCGCTGTGTTGCGCCAACAGGCTGACGAGCGCGGTGTGTTTTTGAGTGATGAGGTGATGGACTTTATGCTCCATCGCTTCAGTCGCGACCTCAGTAGCCTGATTCAACTGCTCGACCAACTCGATGGTTACGCCTTGCAAACCCAACGCGCCATCACCATCCCGTTGCTCAAGGCCATGCTGGAAACCCTGTGATGAAACTCGCTTTATTTGACCTCGACCACACCTTGCTACCGATTGACTCTGATCAGTCCTGGGGCGAGTTCACGGTGCGTTTGGGCTGGCATGACAGAGACGCTTTCTTAAAGCGCAACGATGAGTTTTACGCCCACTACCAAGCGGGCACCTTGGACATCCATGACTACGTTCGTTTCGCTTCAGAGGCTTTTTGCCAGCGCGGCCCGAAGGTAGCGGCCGAGGCCCATGCGCAATTCATGCGCGAGGTCATTCAGCCTGCTATTCGTCCCGAAGCGTTGGCCTTGGTGCGCAAGCACCGCGATGCGGGCGACCGCGTCATCATCATCACTGCCACCAACGAATTTGTGACCCGTCCCATCGCCCAAGCTTTTGGCGTGGCGGAGCTGATTGCGGTGGAGCTGGTGCGCGATGGCAGTGGCTGGTTCACCAACGAAATCAGCGGCGTGCCCACCCTGCGCGATGGCAAGGTGCAACGTCTGCAACAATGGCTCACACGCGAGGGCTTGGACTGGGCCGATGTAGACACCACGTTCTACAGCGATTCCCGCAACGATTTGCCCCTGTTGGAGCGCGTCAACCACCCCGTGGCGACCAACCCCGACAACACACTGCGCGCCGTGGCCTTAGAAAAAGGCTGGCCGATTTTGGAACTCTTCCCAAAGCAATGATCAAACAATTCATCAACAAGCTGATGGGCAAAGCCCCCGCCAGCCATAAGCCAGACTTAGGCAAGCGCCAGGTGGTGCCTGCCAAGGTCCACGGCATCAATGTCGACTGGGTCGACGAACGCGCCTTGAATGTGGTGCGTACCCTGCAAGACCGAGGTTTTGAAGCCTATATCGTGGGCGGTGCAGTACGCGACTTGTTGCTGGGCTTGAAGCCCAAAGATTTCGATGTGGCGACCAATGCCACGCCAGAGCAAGTCAAAGCTGCGTTTCGTCGTGCCTTCATCATTGGTCGACGTTTCCGTATCGTGCACGTGGTGTACGGACGCGGCCGTGAGCATGAAGTGATTGAGGTGTCCACCTTCCGTGCGCACCTCGACAACGCCGACGCCGAGCAAGTCAAAGGCAACGAGCGCAGCAGCAAGCAAGAACTCGCGGGTATGAAGCATGCGGTGGACGCCAGTGGTCGTGTGTTGCGCGACAACGTGTGGGGTCCGCAAGACCAAGATGCAGCGCGGCGCGACTTCACCATCAACGCCATGTATTACGACCCCGAAACAGGCCATGTGATTGACTACCACGGCGGCATTGCCGACGCGAAGAAAAAAGTCATCCGCATGATCGGTGACCCCGCCATGCGTTACCGCGAAGACCCCGTGCGTGTGATTCGCGCCGTGCGCTTCGCGGCCAAGCTCTCTGGCTTGGGCTTCAAGTTGGAGGCCAAGACGGCTTCGCCGCTCAAGAAAGCCGCCAAACTGTTGGCCGATGTGCCACAAAGCCGCTTGTTCGACGAAATGCTCAAGCTTTTGCAAACCGGCCATGCCCTAGCCAGCATTGAGCAACTCAAGTTGTATGGTTTGGCCAAAGGCATTTACCCCTTGCTCGATATCGTGGTGCAACGCGCCGACGAAGCGTTTGTCAAAACCGCACTCAACGACACCGACCGACGTGTCGGCGAGGGCAAACCGGTGGCGCCGAGCTTCTTGTTGGCCTGTGTCTTGTGGTCGGATGTGCGTGAAGCCTGGGCGCAACGCTGTGCCAAGCAGCCCTCATTCCCCGCCCTGCAAGACGCGATTGACGAGGTGTTTGATTCCCGCATCGGTGATGTTTCGGGGCGCGGCAAGTTGGGTGCCGACATGCGTGAGATTTGGATGATGCAGCCACGCTTTGAAAAGCGCACAGGCCCTGGCCCTTGGACCTTGGTGGATCAAGCGCGTTTTCGTGCAGGTTTTGACTTCATGCGTTTGCGCGCCGATGTGGGCGAAGTGGATGAAGCCTTGTCCGATTGGTGGCAAGAGTTCAGCCTGGCCGATGACAGCACCCGCGAAGACTTGTTGCAACAAGTCCGCCAAGAACAGCAAAAAGCCCCACGTGCCCCCCGTGTCCACGCCGTGCGCCGTGCGCCGAAACCTGAAGGCGATGACCCACGTTT
>CANGML010000172.1 GCA_947454585.1 Comamonadaceae bacterium | reverse complement strand
TGTCTGCTGGCCCGCCAGGGGCGAAGGCTACGACAAACTTGACCGGCTTGTTGGGGTAGGCGGTCGGGCTTTGTGCCTGTGCAGTGCTCGCCACGCTGAGCGCTAAGAAGCAAGTGAGTGCGAAGCGACGGTTCATCATGCGGTTTCCTTCAACACGTAGTCAGCCATCTCTTGACGCGTGGTGACCCACACATCGGAATGTTGGGCCACGATGGCCATGATCTCGTCATACACCCAAGCGCCTGAGGGACGGCCCATGACATGGGTGTGCGCGGTGACATCCAACATCAAGGGCACCGTCTCGCGTTCACGCATGGCGGTGAAGGTGTCGTTGAAAGCGTCGAGCATGTGGCGTGGGCCATGGCCGTAGCGGATACAGGTGGGCAAGTCGTTGACATCCATCGTCAGCGGAATGGCCACAATGCGTTTGCCGTGGTAGTCCATCACGTAGGGGCGGTCATCGTCGTTGCAATCGCCGTGGTGGGTATACCCAGCTTCGGCCAACAAGCGGGGGGAGATCAAACTGCCGGTGCCGCGCGGGCTGATCCAGCCCTTGGGTTTGACGCCTGAAACGCGGGTCAAGATCTCATCGTTTTTGCGGATGTTTTCACGCTCTTGGGCTTCATCGAAGTAGACCGGAATCACATCCATGCCCCAAGAATGGTTGACGATTTCATGGCCGCGTGTGTGCAAGGACTTCACCGTTTCTGGGTCGCGTTCGGCGAGCACGCCGTTCACCATGATGCTGGTTTTCACGCCGCGTTTGTCAGCGTAATCGAGCAAGCGGTGGATGCCACGCACCATGCCAAAGCTGCCCCAAGAAAACGCATTGGTGTCAAAGTAGCCGGGCTTCAACACATTGCCCATGGGCCCAATGCCGGGGGCTTGGCCATCAGACCAGGCCTCATAGGCAATGTTGAAAATAACCGCGACGCGTTTGCCGCCGGGCCAACGAAAATCGTCAGGCAGTCGGGTGATCTTGGGGTTCTCTGCTGTCATGCTTCAGTTGCTCCGCTGTTCAAAATAATTTGGGCTGTTTTGTCGTAATGGGCGGTGAGCTTTTTGCAAGCGAGTGCCACGTCACCCGCCAGCACGGCGTCCACCACCGCTTTGTGTTCATCTAATTCTTGGCGTCGTTTGTAGGACGTCTTCACGGCCAACTGACGGTAGCGATAGGCTTGGTCATACAGCTGCTCGCAAAACCCGATCAACCAACGAGAGCCACAGTGGCTGATCAAGACCCTGTGGAATTCACGGTGCAACTTTTCCCACATCGGGTTCTCGACGTAGGCATCAGCCTGCAGCGACCGCTTGGTTTTCGAGAGTCGGTGCAGGGCCAACACCACCCGCTCTTCCCACTCAGCCGTGGTGGCTTCCATCGATTGCGTCAAGGCCAAGGTCTCCACCCACACCCGGGTCTTGGCCAGCTCGCGCATGGCGTCTTCACTGACCGGCGTCACGATGAAGCCGCGTTGGTCTTGGTGCTGCACCCACCCCTCTGCAGAGAGCCGATTCAAGGCCTCGCGCACCGGCGTGGCGCCGCTGGCGTAATGCTCGCGCAAGGCTTCAATGCCCAGTTTGTAGCCGGGTGACCAATGGCCACTCAACACATCCGCGCGCAAACGCTCGTAGGTGCTCAGGGTCAGTGAGGCAACGGGTTCAACAGAAATATCGGTGGACATGGCTGGGAATATTAATCGATAAATATTTCAAACGACTAAAAATATCGATATTATTCAGGGCATCAGTTCAGCGAAATCATAGGAATAAAAATGCGCTTTTTGAGTTTTGAATCACACGGCCATGCCAAATTAGGGTGGATCAAAGATGCCACGTCCACTGCCTTCGTCGACTTGGGTCTGCTGGGCTTGTCTTTGCCCACCGATTTAAAAACACTGATCGAGACGCCCGGCGCCATGGCCGCTGCCCATGCGGCGGCACAACAGGCACCGGCCTCAGCCATAGTGGCGTTGGCAAGCGTGCACTTGCTGCCCCTGATCCCCAACCCCGGCAAGATCGTTTGCATGGGCTTGAACTACGCCGACCACGCCAAAGAAGGTGGCAATGCGAGACCCGACTACCCCAGCTTCTTCTTGCGTGGCGCCACCTCCATGGTGGGCCACCAAAGCCCCATCGTGCGCCCCAAGGCATCGACCCAACTGGACTACGAGGCAGAGCTGGCTGTGATCATTGGTCAACGCGCACGCCACCTGACGGCAGACAACGCGCTGTCGTGTGTGGCGGGTTATTCGTGCTTCAACGATGCCAGCATTCGCAACTACCAACGCAAATCCAACCAATGGACGATCGGTAAAAACTTTGATGGGACGGGCCCCTTCGGCCCTTGGATGGTCACCCCCGATGAGTTGCCACCAGGCTGCGAAGGCCTGCGCATTCAGTCACGCCTGAATGGCAAGGTCATGCAAGACGCCAACACGAAAGACTTTTTGTGGAACGTGGTGGAGTCGCTGCGCATCATCACCGAGTGCATGACCTTGGAGCCCGGCGACGTGATCATCACCGGCACCCCCGCTGGCGTGGGCTACGCGCGCACACCCCCTGTCTGGATGGCGCCCGGTGATGTTTGCGAGATCGAGATTGAAGGGATTGGCACGCTGTCCAACCCCATCATTGACGAACAATAATTTCACTCATCCAACAAGGCTAGCGCATGTTGTCATCTCCCAAGTTGTGTGCACTGGCACTGTGTTTGATCAGCGGCTTGGCGCACGCACAAACGGCGGTGCCCCGTGATTACCCGAACCATCCGATCAAGATGGTGATCCCCTACGCAGCGGGTGGACCGATGGATTTCATTGGCCGCACGCTGGGGCCGCGCTTGGCGCAAAGCTTGGGCCAGCCCTTGGTGATTGACAACCGCGCGGGCGCGGGAGGCGCGATCGGCACCGATGTCGTTGCCAAATCGGCGCCCGATGGCTACACCCTGCTCAACACCTCGTCTAGCCATGCCAGCTTGCCGGTGGTGTCGCCCAGCTTGCCTTACGACCCCATCAAAGACTTCGCGCCCATCACTTTGGTGGCTAACAGCGTGGGCTTTGTCGTCGCGGCGCGACCCGACCTGCCCGCCAAGAATTTGAAAGAGTTACTCGCGGATGCCAAAGCCAACCCCGGCAAGTACACCTTCGGCTCAGGCGGTGTCGGCAACGTGATGCACTTTGCCGCGGAGTTCTTGTGCACCAGTGCCGATGTGAAGATGACGCATGTGCCCTTCAAGGGCGTGAGCCAATCACTGAATGACTTGGTGGCTGGCCGTATTGATTTCGTGATTGGCGCACCCACCGCGGTGCTGCCTTTGGTCAAAGCCGGCAAGCTCAAAGCCTTGGCCATCACAGCGCGCAAGCGGTGGAGTGAACTCCCCGATGTGCCCACGATTGATGAAGCCGCTGTGAAAGGCTTTGTCTACACCCCTTGGTATGGCTTTTGGTTCCCCGCAGGCACACCCAACGAACAGGTCAACCGCCTACGCCACGAAGTGGCCAAACTGCTGGATGAGCCCGAGATCAAACGCGCGTTTGCTGAGCAAGGATTTGCCACCGTAGGATCGACGCCTGCGGAGTTCAGCAAAGTGATCGCCGATGAAATTGCCATGAATAAAAAGTTAGCGACCCGCGTGGATTTCACGCAGTAATTCAAACTTCAGGAGGCTTCGATGTTCCACACCACGACCGAGAGTTCTTGCCAGCACTGCCAGCCCCGCCGCAGTTTTTTATCTGGCTTGCTCGCCGCCTCGGCAGCCACCGTGCTGCCTTCCTGCGCGACCTCGTCCAAAGATGCGCCCTTGCCCGCAGACGCCAAGCGTGCTTTGGTTGACGTGCACCACCATGTGTGGGCGCCCGCTTACTTGAAAGAACTCGAAACACGCAAGCTGGCCGAACCGCCTGCGCGCAATTGGTCACTCAACAAAACCCTGGACGACATGGCCAAAGCAGGTGTGACTTACAGCATCACCTCGCCCACCACGCCGGCGGCTGGCTTTGGCGATGCCGCCACCATGCGCAGCATGGCCCGCATCAGCAACGAATACGGTGCACAACTGGCACGCGATAACCCGACCAAATTTGGCTTCTTTGCCACGCTCCCCATGCTCGATGTGGACGGTGCATTGGCCGAGATTGCCTACAGCTGTGATGTACTCAAAGCCAATGGCATTGCCATGCTGACCAGCTACAACGGCAAATGGTTGGGTGACAAAGCGTTTGCGCCCATCATGGATGAGATCAACCGCCGCAAACTGATCGTCTACACCCACCCCTCCAACACGCAGTGCTGCCAGAACCTGCAAGAAGGTGTGCCGGGCTCCACCATCGAGTTCGCCACCGACACCACGCGCACCATCACCAGCTTGCTGTTCAGTGGCACGGCCACGCGCTGCAAAGACATCAAGTTCATCTTCTCGCATGCGGGCGGCACCATGCCCTTCTTGGTCGAACGCCTGACC
>CANGML010000171.1 GCA_947454585.1 Comamonadaceae bacterium | reverse complement strand
CGCCGCTACCGAGGCGTGACGCTGGGTGACCAGATGACCGGCAAGCTCATCATTTACGAGAACCTCACGGATGTGTTCAGCATCGATGGGCAACGCACCGAAGAAGGTGGCAAGGCCAGCAGCGGACGGGTCAAGGCCATCTTGGCACCACGTAACAAAGCATTGGATAAACCGTGAGCAACACCCCGTCACCTGTTCAACCCATGAACACGGCAGAGAGTTGTCTCGAAGCGCGACACTTGCAAAAATCCTATGGCAGCCGCAAGGTCGTGCACGATGTCTCAATTGCGGTGAAAAAAGGTGAGGTCGTCGGCTTGCTCGGCCCCAACGGTGCGGGTAAAACCACCTCTTTTTACATGATCGTGGGGCTGGTGCGCTCTGATGGCGGCAGCATCACGATCGATGGACAGCCGGTGGCGCATTTGCCGATCCATCGTCGCTCGCGTTTGGGTTTGAGCTATTTGCCGCAAGAGGCTTCGATCTTTCGCAAGCTCAATGTGGAAGACAACGTGCGTGCGGTGCTCGAGTTGCAACGCGATGCAGCAGGCCGCCCACTCCAGGACGCTGAGATTGAAGCGCGCCTCACCTCGTTGTTGAAAGAGCTGCGCGTCGACCATTTGCGCGCCTCACCTTCTGTCGCGTTGTCGGGTGGCGAACGCCGCCGTGTCGAGATTGCGCGTGCCTTGGCCACCAACCCACGTTTTATTTTGCTGGACGAACCCTTTGCGGGGATTGACCCAATTGCGGTGATTGAGATTCAACGCATCATTGGTTTCTTGAAAGCGCGTGGCATGGGTGTCCTCATCACCGACCACAACGTGCGCGAGACATTGGGTATTTGCGACCACGCGTGCATCATCAGCGATGGCCGCGTGTTGGCGCAGGGCACACCGGCCGAAATCATTGAGAACGCCGACGTCCGCCGCGTGTACCTCGGCGAACACTTCCGAATGTAGTATGCGGACCCCCACGCTCATCACTTCGTGTTTCGCTGCCCCCCGCGGGGGCCTTCGCGCCTTGGGGCGGCCCGGCGTCGCTCAACGTTTCGGGACGAAACGATGAAACAAGGCTTATCACTTCGTGTCTCCCAACATCTGGCGCTCACGCCCCAGTTGCAGCAGTCGATCCGGCTGTTGCAGTTGTCGACCTTGGAGTTGAGCCAAGAGATTGAGCAAATGCTCGACGAGAACCCGTTTCTCGACAAAGACTTTGAAGAAGCGCCGCGTGAAGAATTTGGCCTCGACAAAGCCGATGCGCCAGCCCGCGACGAAGAAGTCGAGCCCGTGCGCGACGTGCCCTCGCTCGAGGGTGGTATGTCCGAGATCAGCGTGGACAACACCGCCAGCGACACCGAGCCCAGCGTAGACGGCGTGGCTGAAAGCTGGGATGGCGATGGCAGTGTGGAGTTTTCTGCTGATGATTCGGAGTGGGGCGGCGACGCGCCTGCCAGCAATCACAACAACACCGCTGACAGCGACACGGCAGATGCCACCGAGCTGGCGCGCATGCAAGAGTCCCTCGCCTCACACCTGCATCGCCAAGCCTTGGCGTTGCGCTTGAGTCCAACCGACCAAGCGGCGTTGCGTTATTTGATCGAAAACCTCAACGACGACGGTTACCTCGAAGACACGCTGCGCAGCTTGGCCGAGGGTTTGGGCGGCGATGACGAAGAAGAAATCGAAGAGCTCGAACACCGTTTTCAAGTGGCCTTGTCGCTGCTGCAAAGCCTAGAGCCCGTGGGCGTGGGCGCCCGCGATTTGGCCGAATGTTTGATTTTGCAACTCAAAGCCTTGACGCCCCAAGGTGAAGCTGCGCTGCAAGTGCGAGACACCGCCATTCTCATGTGTAAGCAGCCCATGGAGATGTTGGCTAAGCGGGACTTCAAGCGCTTGGCCGTGGTGGTGGGCGACAGCGAAGCGAATGTCAAGGTCGCGATTGCGCTGATTGCCCGCTTGGAGCCCAAACCAGGGCGACGCTTTGCCGATGTCGAGCGTCATGTGGTGGTACCCGATGTGTTGGTCACCCGCGTGGGCAAGTCCGCCATTGCGCCCAAGTTCAAGGTGGCACTCAATCCCGACGTGATGCCCCGTTTGCGCGTGCACGACATTTATGCCAACGCCCTCAAAGGCGGCAAAGGTGAAGCGCATGCGGGCTTGCAACAGCGCTTGCAAGAAGCACGTTGGTTCATCAAAAATATTCAGCAACGTTTTGACACCATCTTGCGCGTGAGCAACGCCATTGCCGAGCGCCAGAAAAACTTCTTCATCCACGGCGAACTCGCGATGCGCCCTATGGTGCTGCGTGAGATCGCAGAAGAGTTAGGTCTGCACGAGTCCACCATCAGCCGGGTCACCACCAACAAATACATGAGCACGCCCTACGGCACCTTTGAGCTCAAGTATTTCTTTGGCTCAGGGTTAGAGACCGACAGCGGCAACAACGCCTCCAGTACCGCCGTGCGCGCGCTGATCAAGCAGTTTGTGGCGAGCGAGAACCCCAAGAAACCGCTGTCGGATAATCAGCTCTCCGAAATGCTCAAAGAGCAAGGCATTGAGTGCGCACGACGCACCGTCGCCAAATACCGTGAAGCGCTGCGGATTGCGCCCACGACCCTGCGCAAAACCCTCTGACCCCATGAACCAACTTCATCTCTTCTTGCCCTGTGCGGCAGGCGTCGAATCCTATTTAGCCGAGGAAGTGCGTCGCATCACCGGCGTGGGCGACGAGGACTTGCGCGCCTTTCGTGCGGGGGTGATGGTGCGTGCCTCCTGGCGTGATGTGATGCAGCTCAACTTGCACAGCCGATTGGCGCAACGGGTGTTGGTCGAGTTGTCGCACACGATGTACCGCCAAGAGCAAGACCTTTACCGTGCGGCGGCTGAGGTGGCGTGGGAGCTGTGGTTCTCACCCAAAGAATCCTTCAAGATCGACATCACGGCGCAACACAGCCCCTTGAAGAGCCTGAACTTTGCGGCCCTGAAAATCAAAGATGCGGTGGCCGATCGTTTTCGTCATAAGTTTGGCGTACGCCCCGATGTCAACACCCAATGGCCCGATGCGCGCATCTATGCCCACTTGACCACCGAGCACTGCACGCTCTACATCGACACCTCGGGTGAGCCGCTGTTCAAGCGCGGCTGGCGCGCGGACAAAGGCGATGCCCCCTTGAAAGAAACTTTGGCAGCAGCCATGTTGGCCGCCAGTGGGTGGAGCCAAGGCGATGGCACAGCGGCCAACCCTGAGGGGCTTGTCGCCCAAGGCGTGCCCCTGTACGACCCTTGTTGCGGCAGCGGCACCATCGCGGTAGAAGCCGCGCAAATCGCCTGCAACATCGCAGCGGGTTCCATGCGCAAATTTGGTTTTCAAAAACTCATCCCCTACCAAGAACACGTCTGGCATGGCTTGCTCGACAACGCGCGGGCGCAAGAATGCGCGCCGCGTGCGCCGATTTACGGCAGCGATGTGGCTTTTCGGATGGTCGACTTCGCAGAACGCAATGCCGAGCGCGCTGGCGTGGCGCACGCTGTGCTGCTGCGCGGTGGCGATGCGTTGCAACGCATGCCGCCTAGCGATGTGCCTGGCGTGATGTTGGTTAACCCGCCTTATGGCGAACGGATTGAAGCCGCAGGCATTGCGGGTGCGGCACGTCGGGCGCGCTATGCACCACCGACTGACTACGTGTCACCTTACGAAGATGTGAACCAACACGGTGACGCTGGGTTTGATGACGCAACGCAGGCGATGGGTGTGAGCGGTGGCCTGCTGCGCGATGATGTGCCACGCTTTGGCGCCCGTGACATCGCGCAAACCGAGGACGGTGGGGACTTCTTCGCCCAACTCGCCAGCCACTGGAAAAAGAACTACCCCGGTTGGACGGCGTGGATGTTGACGCCCGATCTCAAACTGCCAAGCCGCATGCGCTTCAAAGAATCGCGCCGTGTTCCTATGTGGAACGGCCCCATCGAGTGCCGACTCTTCCGCTTTGATTTGCGCGCGGGCTCCATGCGCGGCAAACCCCATGATGCGCAGCCCATGGAGAGCAAAGGGCCATCTGCATCGTGAGTGTGTCGGTCGACGCTTCTCCTGTGCGCGTGGTGTTAGACACCAACATCGTGCTGGATCTGTGGTTGTACCAAGACCCTGCCACGCCAGCGTTGCTAGAGGCGCTTGAGGATAAATCCGTCCAGTGGTTGGCCACGCAAGTCATGCGTGACGAGCTTGAGCGCGTCTTGGCTTACACCCACATCGCCCAACGTTTGGCGTTCAGCCAACGCACCGCCGAAGACATCTTGGCGCATTTCGATGCACACGCGCAGCTGACCCCCATTGCGGCTAAGACGATGTTTGTGTGCAAAGACGGCGACGACCAAAAGTTCATCGATTTGGCCGCGCAGCACCAAACCCAACTCATCAGCAAAGACAAAGCGGTGCTCACCATGCGCAACCGCATGGCGCGCCTCGGGGTGGCGGTGGGGAAAGTGTT
>CANGML010000170.1 GCA_947454585.1 Comamonadaceae bacterium | reverse complement strand
CCCAAGGAGTTGGGCTATAATTTAGGGCTTCGTGTCACGCTGACCCTTGGTTAGTTGGTGGCCCAACGGTTAACCCATATTTAGTTCTAGGAGCCAATCATGGCTGTTCAGCAAAACAAAAAATCTCCTTCCAAGCGCGGCATGCACAACTCCCACGCAGCGTTGACAGCCCCAGGCACAGCCGTTGAGCCAACAACGGGTGAAGTTCATTTGCGTCATCACATCAGCCCCACTGGTTTTTACCGTGGTCGCAAAGTGTTGAAGACCAAGTCTGAAGCTTAATTCATTCATTCTTCATGAGCCCGTGGCTGTCTTTGGCGCCTCGGGCTTTTGTTTTTCTGACCAGAAAAAACTTGCATGACCACTCTGGCTGTTGATTGCATGGGTGGCGACCATGGCCCGCGTGTCACTTTGGTGGCGTGTCGCCGTTTCTTAGACACGCACCCAGATGCCAAGCTGTTGCTGGTGGGCTTGCCGGAGGCGTTGTCCTCTTTTTCTCACCCTCGCGCTCAAGTGGTTGCTGCCTCAGAGGTGGTGACAATGGACGACCCCATTGAAGTGGCACTGCGTCGTAAAAAAGACTCGTCCATGCGCGTCGCGATTGAGCAGGTCAAGCGTGGCGCTGCGCAAGCGGTTGTCTCTGCTGGTAACACGGGCGCTTTGATGGCGATCGCACGTTATCTGCTTAAAACTATCGAGGGCATTGATCGCCCAGCCATCGCTGGCCGCATGCCTGACTTCAAAGGCGGCGGTACCACCATGCTTGATTTGGGCGCCAATGTGGATTGCACCCCCCAGCACTTGCTTCAATTTGCCGTCATGGGGTCTGCCCTTGTTTCGGTGCTTGACAACATCGAAAGCCCCACAGTGGGCTTGCTCAATATTGGTGAAGAAGACATCAAAGGCAATGAAATTATTAAAAAAACCGGTGAATTGCTGCGAACTGCAGCTAACTCCGGTGATTTGAACTTTTACGGAAATGTGGAAGGGACCGACATCTACCAAGGGACGGTCAATTTGATCGTGTGTGATGGCTTCGTCGGTAATGTGGCACTGAAGGCCAGTGAAGGCTTGGCGCACAAGATCAGTGAAACCTTGAAAAATTCATTTACGCACAACATCTTCACAAAAATTGCTGCGATCTTTGCTTATCCTGTTCTTTCTGACTTCAAAGACAAGGTGGACCATCGGCGTTACAACGGTGCAGCACTGTTGGGGTTGAATGGCGTCGTCTTCAAGAGTCATGGCTCGGCCGATGATGTAGCCTTTGGTACTGCTTTGAACCGCGCGTATGATGCTGCACACCACAACTTGCTCGAACGTGTTCGCTCTCGCCTTGCCCACGCGGCTCCTTTGTTAGCCCTAGGACAAGCAGACGTCTCGGCCTGAGCCACCTGATTAATGACCCTTTTCTCCCGAATCACTGGCACTGGTAGTTTTCTTCCTCCCCGCCGGTTGACCAACGCAGACTTGGTTGCTGAGTTGGCCACACAAGGTGTGGAAAGCTCAGACGAATGGATTGTTGAGCGCACTGGGATCCGTGCTCGCCACTTTGCAAGCCCCGAAGTGAGCAGTAGCGACTTGGCCTTTGAGGCTTGTAAACATGCGCTGGCCGCCGCGAGGCGTCGCCCCCAAGACATTGACCTGATCATCGTGGCCACGTCCACGCCAGATATGGTGTTCCCCTCTACCGCAGCGATCTTGCAGCACAAACTCGCCCAAATGGACGAAGAGGCTGCTGGTATTGCGGGCGCTCCAGCTTTTGACGTTCAAGCGGTGTGCAGTGGCTTTATTTATGCGCTCACGGTGGCGGATGCCATGATTCGGGCGGGCAACGCCAAGCGCGCCTTGGTGGTGGGCTCTGAAATTTTCTCGCGCTTGTTAGATTTTCAAGACCGCACCACCTGTGTGTTGTTTGGCGATGGCGCTGGGGCTGTGGTGCTAGAGGCGTCTGATACGCCTGGCATTTTGGCGACCGATATCCATGCCGACGGCAAGCATGTAGGCATCTTGTGTGTGCCTGGTCATGTACGTAATGGCAATATTTTGGGCGACCCCGTGTTGAAGATGGATGGCCAGGCAGTCTTTAAGTTGGCTGTTGGCTTGCTCGAGGGGGCTGCACGCACTGTGCTCGATAAGGCTGGCTTGACCGAGGGAGATATTGATTGGCTGGTGCCTCACCAAGCCAATATCCGCATCATTCAGAGCACCGCGAAAAAGCTGAAGCTGCCTATGGAAAAGGTTGTGCTGACCGTTCATGACCACGGGAACACCTCTGCAGCATCCATTCCGCTGGCGCTTGATCATGCGGTGCGTTCTGGGCAGGTGAAAGCTGGCGAAACCCTCATGCTCGAAGGCGTGGGTGGTGGCTTCACTTGGGGCGCCATCCTCGTCAAAATGTAAGTCTGCGCAAGACGCTACAAGATAAACCTCTAAATACCTTATGACTACATTTGCATTTGTATTTCCTGGGCAAGGCTCTCAATCGGTTGGCATGCTCGATGCGTGGGGTGATAACCCTGTGGTGGCGCAGACCTTGGTTGAAGCGTCAGATGCCATGGGCGAAGACATGGCGAAGCTCATCCATGAAGGCCCCAAAGAGGCTTTGGCGCTGACCACCAATACCCAACCTGTGATGTTGGTGGCCGCTGTCGCGGCTTACCGCGTGTGGTTGGCCGAGGGGGGCGCCGCGCCCGCAGTGGTGGCAGGTCATTCTTTGGGTGAGTATTCGGCTTTGGTGGCGTCTGGCGTATTGACCTTGGCCCAAGCCGCACCGCTGGTGCGGTTTCGAGCCCAAGCCATGCAAGAGGCTGTGCCAGTGGGTACCGGTGCGATGGCGGCGATTCTGGGTTTGCCAGCTGACAAAGTTATTGCAGGCTGTGCCGAAGCACAAGCCACATTTGGTGCTGGTTCAGCAGAGGTTGTCGAAGCCGTCAACTTCAACGATCCGGGGCAAACCGTCATTGCCGGCAGCAAAGCGGCTGTTGAAAAAGCGTGTGAAGTGCTCAAAGCCAACGGTGCCAAACGCACCTTGCCTTTGCCCGTGTCTGCGCCTTTTCATTCGAGCTTGATGAAGCCTGCTGCCGAGCGTCTGAAAGAAAAACTTGCGGCTACCCCCTTTGCAGTTGCACAAATTCCTGTGGTGAACAACATTGATGTGTCTGTGGAAGTCGATGTCGATCGCATCCGTGATGCCCTGTACCGCCAAGCATTTGGTCCTGTGCGTTGGGTCGAGTGCGTGGCGGCGATCAAAACGCGTGGCGTGACCACCCTGGTCGAGTGCGGTCCTGGCAAGGTATTGGCGGGCATGGTCAAGCGTATTGATGCTGATTTAACAGGCTTGCCTTTGTTTGACCCCGCCAGTTTGGCGGAAGTGAAAATTGCATTGGCTTAACCCCTAAGAGAAAACCATGAGTGAACACAAACAACACATTGCATTAGTGACCGGCGCTTCGCGCGGCATTGGCGCATCGATTGCCCATGAGTTGGCGCAGCAAGGCTACTTGGTCATTGGCACGGCCACCTCAGATGATGGCGCGGCCAAAATCACCCAAGCGTTGTCGGCCCACCCTGGCTGCCGTGGTGCCAACCTCAATGTCAATGATGGCGCAGCGGTTGAAGCCTTGATTGACCAAATCACCAAAGACCACGGCGCGTTACATGTGTTGGTGAACAACGCGGGCATCACCCGCGACACCTTGGCCATGCGCATGAAAGATGACGATTGGGATGCTGTGATCGACACCAACCTCAAGGCGGTTTTTCGTGTGTCGCGTGCGGTGATTCGTCCCATGATGAAGCAACGCTATGGCCGCATCATCAACATCACCAGTGTGGTGGGCGCCTCGGGCAACCCAGGCCAAGCCAACTACGCAGCGGCTAAGGCCGGTGTGGCAGGCATGACCCGTGCCTTGGCGCGCGAGCTGGGCAGCCGTGGCATCACGGTCAACTGCGTGGCTCCTGGGTTTATTGAAACTGACATGACGGCTTCGTTGCCCGAGGAGCAACAAAAAGCCTTGCTCGGTCAAATCCCGTTAGGTCATCTTGGCAAGCCCTCCGACATTGCGCACGCCGTGGCCTATTTGGCTGGCGCACATGCGAGTTATGTCACGGGGCAGGAATTGCATGTCAATGGCGGCATGTTGATGGCTTAAAACCTGGGTTCAGAAAAGAATCCGAACAGAATTCATACGGTTGGTCCGTCCGGTTAAAATCACGGTCTTATTCACAACCCTTAGAGGGAATCCATGAGCGATATCGAAACACGTGTCAAAAAAATCATTGCTGAACAACTCGGCGTTGAAGAGTCACAAGTCACCAACGAAAAAGCCTTTGTGGCTGATTTGGGTGCCGACTCCTTGGACACAGTGGAATTGGTGATGGCATTGGAAGACGAGTTTGGTATTGAGATCCCAGACGAAGATGCCGAGAAAATCAACACCGTGCAAAACGCGATTGACTACGCGTTGGCGCACAAAAAAGCCTAACTACTAGGAACACCGCATGAGCCGT
>CANGML010000169.1 GCA_947454585.1 Comamonadaceae bacterium | reverse complement strand
GGTGCCCGATTGAATTCCACTGGTGCCTTTGAGAATGTCGATGCGCTGTTTGTTGTCCATCGGAATGATGGTTTCCGCGGAGATGGGCAGACCCTCGCGGCGGAAGTTGTAGCGGTTGTCCAGCGCATACCCTCGGATGCTGAGCTTGTCCCAGTAGGCGGGCAGGTTGTAGCTGTCGGTGACTGAAGCATCTAAGCGCATGGCATCGGTCACGCGCTGTGCGCCAATGTCTCGCAGTGTGGCGTTGCTGATGGTGGTGACACTGAAGGGCAGGACTTGTATCGGCACACCCTCAAAGCCGGACACCCGAATGGGTGGGTCTGCGGTGATCACCACGTCGGTGGGATTTTGATCAGCCCACGCGGACGAAACCCCAAGCACACACAGCGCGATGGCTGCGTGTTGGCAAGTGAGGTTGACGCGCTTGGGCTGACGACTCATGGCGTTATTTGACTGAAATGACCGTCATCCTGCAGCGGGTCTTGCATCAAGCCCTGCAGCGTTTGAATGGCGCGCTCGGGATCGCTGGCGCTGGTGATGGCACGAACCACAGCAATCGCGCCCACGCCACTTTGCATCACCAAGGGGATGCGGGCCGCATCGATGCCCCCAATCGCCACCAAGGGGCGATGGCGCATCAACTGGGCATAGGCATTCAAACGGCCTACCCCTTGCGGCGCTGTTTGCATGCGTTTGAGTGTGGTGGGAAATACGGCGCCTAAGGCCATGTAGCTCGGGCCTACGGCCTCGGCGCGCAGCATCTCGGCGTAGCCATGCGTGCTCAAGCCCAAGCGCAACCCCGCTGCGCGAAGGGTGTCGAGCGGGGCCACGTCCATGTCTTCTTGCCCAAGGTGGACGC
Source organism: Comamonadaceae bacterium (assembly GCA_947454585.1). Taxonomy (GTDB): domain Bacteria; phylum Pseudomonadota; class Gammaproteobacteria; order Burkholderiales; family Burkholderiaceae_C; genus Limnohabitans. The sequence goes on along the minus strand of CANGML010000169.1, from coordinate 3,659 downwards.
CATAAGCACCTTCTTCGATGGCCATTTGCCAATGGTCATTGATGAAGAGCAGCGACTGCGTTCCTTGAACCGCTTGCACGGCGGCTCGAACTTCACGGCGAATGGCCGTTGCGTCTTCTGATTTGAAACGCAGTTGAACAGTGGGTACACCCGCTCGTGCCATGCGTCCTACCCATTGCGCATCAGGGAGCACTGCGTAAAGCCCCAAGCGATGTGGGCACGCCGGGAATGCGTTGTCACGGGGCGCGGCTGAGATGCCAAAGTCTTGCGGCAGACAGGGCCAATCATGGATAGAAAACTGCGAGGTGCGCAGAGTTTGGGCTTGCCAAGCCTTGGCGACGCACTGGGCATCATGTTCTAAAAAACCCAACATTCGGCAGCCTTGCATGAGGCCAGCGTCTTCGTGGCTCAGCGCCTTGTCGCTGGGGTGCACCGCTTGCTCGTAGGGCATGGCTGGGCCTGCCAACATCGTCGCATGGTGAGTGGCTAGGGCATGCGCCAAGTCGCGCGGTTGGCTTAAGTTGGTGCTCATGCTTGGTGCCAAAACGGCGTGCCTAAAACCGGGGTGCTGGGCTGTGCGCTGTCTTGGGCTTGCATCGCGCCAGCGCGGTAAGCGGCATGGCCTGCGTTGACGGCATCGGCAAACGCACCTGCCATGCAGATGGGGTCTTGCGCCAACGCCACGGCCGTGTTGAGCAGCACGGCATCAAAGCCCCATTCCATGACTTGGCAGGCATGCGAGGGCAGGCCTAAGCCGGCATCCACGATCATCGGCACATCTAAGCGTTCACGCAGAGTTCGTAGGGCGTGAGGATTGATGGGGCCTTTGCCTGTGCCAATTGGCGCAGCCCAGGGCATGACCGCCTGGCAGCCCAGATCGACCAAGCGCTGACACAACACCAAGTCGTCGGTGGTGTAGGGCAGGACTTTAAAGCCCGCTTTGATCAAGCGGTCGGCCGCCTCTGGCAAGTTCAGGGTGTCGGGTTGCAGGGTGTAGTCATCGCCAATCAGTTCCAGCTTGATCCAGTCGGTCTCAAACACTTCACGCGCCATCTCGGCGGTGGTGACGACTTCTTGCACGCTGTGACAGCCTGCGGTGTTGGGCAACACCGGGACTTGGGCTTGGCGTAGCAAGTTCCAAAAACTTTGCGAGGCTTCACCGCCGCTACCGGTTTGGCGGCGCAGCGATGCCGTCAACATGGCGGGTTTGGATCGCTCAATCGCTTGCAGCAACACACTGGGCGAGGGGTAACGCGAGGTGCCCAATAACAAACGGCTTTGAAAGGTTTCCCCGTAAAGCGTGAGGGGGGATGTGTGGGAGGTGGGTGTGGTCATGGTGTGGTCACGGTGTATTCATGGGCGCATCAGCCGCCGGTGATGGGCGAGATCAGTTCAATCTTGTCGTGGTGGGCCAGCACGTGTTGGGCGTACTGACCGCGTGGCACAAACTGCAAATTGACGGCTGCCGCAAAGGGCGGCTGAACGCCGGCGAGTGCCACCGCATCTGCCAGGGTGGCACCTTTGGGCAGGGCGTGGGGTGCTTGGTTGATCAGCACCTGAAGGGTTGTGTCAGACATGTTCAAACTTCAATTGGAATTGTTCAGCCAGGTGGGTGGTGTGGTGCTGCACCCACTCCACCACCACGTCGAGCATGGCAGGCGAGATGAGAAAACCGTGACGGTAGAGGCCGTTGATCTGCAAGGTCCGTTCGCCCAAGCAACGGATGGCCGGTAAATTGTCGGTCAAGGTGGGGCGGGCTTGGGTGCTCACCTCGAGAATACGCGCCTCGGCAAAGCCGCTGTGCACGGTGTAGGCTGCGCTGAGCAGTTCGAGGGTCGAGCGCACACTGGCAGGTGACAGGTCTTCGGTTTCAATTTCGGTCGCGCCAATCACAAACACATGGTCTTCCTTGGGCGCGATGTAGATCGGGTAGCGCGGGTGAATCAAGCGGGTCGGGCGTTGCAGCGTGACCTCGGGGGCCTGCAAGCGAATCACTTCGCCACGCACGCCTCGCAGTTGGGGCCACGCGGTGCGAGCGCCTAGGCCTCGGCAGTCAAACACCCAATCGGGTTGGCCGGCTTGGCCGGGTCGGAAATCTTCAGGCGTGCGTGGGCTGTGCCAATGCAAGGCCACGTTTTGCTGCATCAAGCTTTCCAGCAAGGCGGCCAAGAGTTGGCGATTGTCGAGCTGACCTTCGTCAGGCAAGTAAAGGGCTTGCGCAAACCGGTTGTCTAACGCAGGCTCGAGTTGCAGCAAAGCCTCGGCATTTAAAGCTTGAACTTCCGGCAGTGAGGGCAGTTGCGTTCGCGTGCGTTGCAGCAGTTGCTCAAAGCGCTTGGCCTCAGCCGCGTCTTGGCGATGCCACAGCACCAAGGTACCGTTTTGTTGAAAAAACACGGGTGCAGGCAGCGGCGCAATCAGCTCAGGCCAACGCTGGAGCGAATGCGCGCCCATGTGCACCACGGGCAGTTCGGTGATGGCCGATTCGGCGAGTGGTGCCAGCATGGCCGCTGCGACCCGCGCTGCGGCACCTTGTGCATCTGGCCCTTGCGCTTCATACACGGTCACTTGGTGGCCCCGTTGTGCCAAAGTGTGGGCGAGCAAGCGGCCCATCAGTCCTGCCCCGAGCACCACGCTTGATTGATTTGCACTCATGGCGCGAGCCCTTGTGTGATTTGCGGATAATGCCGCCCATGAATACCACCTACCGATACGCGCGCGTGCTCACCATTGCTGGCTCTGACAGTGGCGGTGGTGCAGGCATTCAAGCCGACTTGAAAACCTTTGCGGCCCTGGGCTGCTATGGCATGAGTGCCATCACCGCCTTGACCGCACAAAACACGGTGGGCGTTCAAGGCATTCACGCCGTGCCCGCTGAGTTTTTGAAAGCGCAAATTCAATCGGTGGTCGAGGACATCGGCGTGGATGCCATCAAGATTGGCATGCTGCACGCGCCCGGCATTGTCGACGTGGTGGCCTGGGCCATAGACCATTACCACTTGACGCATGTGGTGCTCGACCCAGTGATGGTGGCCACCAGCGGCGACCGTTTGATTGCCAACGAGACCGTGCAGGTGTTGGTGCGTGAGTTGTTCCCGCGCGTCAGCGTGATCACGCCGAATTTGGATGAGGCCGCTCTGTTGCTGGGGCGTGACATCGCGAACGCCGAGGCCTTGACGGCGGCGGCGCAAGACTTGTTGGCCCTGGGCGCCCAGGCGGTCTTGCTCAAGGGCGGGCACTTGGCGGGTGACGAAGTGGTTGACCTGCTGCTGCAACGCAGTGGCCCAGCAGAGCGTTTGGCGTCGCAACGTATCGCCAGTCGCAATGTGCATGGCACGGGCTGCACCTTGTCGTCGGCCATCGCCGCGCACTTGGCCCTGGGCTATCCCCTGAGTGAGGCGGTGCGCTTGGCGCGCAGCTTTATCTTGGGCGCGATTGCCCAAGGGGCCAGGGTCACCACCGGTCAGGGCCATGGTCCCTTGAATCATGGGTTTGCACCTGTGCCACTTCATTGCATCACCAACCCACCATCGACCGTCAACACCTGACCGGTCATGAAGCGGCTCCAATCGGAGGCCAAAAACAGCACCGGTCCCGCCACGTCGTCAGGCGTTGCCAAGCGGCCCAAGGGGGTCTGAGCGATCAAGGCGTCCTTGACT
>CANGML010000168.1 GCA_947454585.1 Comamonadaceae bacterium | reverse complement strand
GCGGGAACACGGTGATCAAGACAATACAGACCACCAAGCAAGCAAAAAATGGAACAGCGGCTTTGGCGATGGTGTTGCTGTCTTTGCCTGTCATGTTTTGCAACACAAATAAATTGAAGCCCACAGGTGGTGTGACTTCGGCAATTTCCACCAACAGCACGATGAAGATGCCAAACCAGACCAAGTCGAACCCTGCCTTTTGAATCATGGGCAGCACCACCGCGCTGGTGAGCACGATCATGCTGATGCCGTCCAAGGCGGTGCCCAAGATCAAATACACCACCGTCAACACGGCGATCAACCCCAGCGGGGACAAATGCATGCCGTTCACCCACTCCGCAAGTTCACGCGGAATACCGGTAAAGGCCATGGTCTTGGTGAGAAACGCAGCACCCGCCAAGATGAACATGATCATGCAGCTGGAGCGGGTGGTGCCCATCAAGCCTTCGCAGAAGTTGTCCCAAGTCAGGCTGCGGCTCCAAGCGGCCAACGCGAGTGAGCCCACCACGCCATAAGCCGCGCATTCCGTGGCGGTGGCATAGCCTGCAATCAGCACCCAGCAGACAAACACAATCAGCGCACCACACGGAATCAGGCTGCGTGAAAGCTTGATTTTTTCCCAGAAGGTGGTCGGTGCATCGGCGGGTGGTACTTGGTCGGGGTGGCGCAAGCTCCACCACATGATGTAGCCACTGAACAGGGCCATCAACAGCAGGCCGGGCAGAAAGCCGGCCAGAAAAATGCGAATGATGGAGGCATCGGCGGCGACGGCGTAGACCACCATGGTGATCGAGGGGGGAATCAAAATGCCCAAGGTGCCCGCTGTGGCCAAGGAGCCCAGCGCTAGCTTTTCGCTGTAGCCACGCTTGAGCAATTCGGGCAGGGCCACTTTGCTGATGGTGGCGCAGGTGGCGGCAGAGGAGCCAGAGACAGAGCCAAAAATGCCACAGCCCAAAATGGTGGTGTGCATCAAGCGACCGGGCACGCGGTTGAGCCAAGGTCGAAGGCCTTCAAACATTTCCTCGCTGAGCTTGGTGCGAAACAAAATTTCGCCCATCCAAATGAACAAAGGCAAGGCGGCCAGCTCCCAGCTGGCATTGCTTTCCCAAAAGGCGCTGAACAAGTTCTTGCCAGGCTGTGTGTCCGTGAAGAAGGCTTGACCGACCCAGCCGCAAATGGCCAAGGTCATGGCGATCCACACACCGCCCGACAGCAACAGGCACATGATGAGCAGCAACAAGCCGCCGATGAGAAGAATTTCCATAGCGCCTTGGGGCTTAAACGTCAGAAGAAAAATCGCCGCGTGCGTGGCGCTCTTGCACCTCGCGTACATACGTCGGCGTATGACCGCGCAGCACCAGCACCAGCTCATCGAGCACCGCAATCAGCAGCAGCACCGAGCCGATGGCAAAGCTCATTTGCGGTATCCACATGGGAATCGCCAGCAGGCCTTGTGCCATGTCGTTGAATTCCCAGCTCTCGTAGGTGAACTTGCAGGCCCACCAGGCCAGATAAGACACCGCGACCGAGGCCACACACAGGGCGGCAAGCTCCAGTCGTTTGCGCCAAGCGTCAGAGACGGACTCCAGCAACAAGGTCACGCGCACAAAGTCACCATGCTTGAACGCATGGGGCATCGCAAAAAATGCCGCCGCCGCACAAAACCAAGAGACCACATCGTTGACGGCGCCCGTGCGCACGCTGAACTCACGCAGAACGCTCTGGCCCACCATCAAGACGCAAATCAAGGCAATGAAAAGGGCCCCCAGGGCCCCCGCGGCAAGGTAGAGCCGATCCAAAAATCGGCGCATTACTTTTTGCCAGCTTTGGCAGGCGCCGACTTGGCGTAAGCCGCGATGATGGCATCACCGTCTGCGCCCGCTTTCTTTTGCCAGTCCGACAACATGATGCTGCCGACTTGGCGCATATCGTCCATCAGCTTGGGGCTGGGGGTGACGACCTTCATGCCTTTTTCACCCAAGGCCTTTTTGTAATAGCCGTCTTTTTCAGCGCTGACTTTCCAGCCTCGTGTTTCGGCTGCGGCGGCTGCCTTTGTCAAGCTCGCTTGGGTGCTAGGGTCGAGGGCGTCAAACGCTTTTTTGTTCACAATCACCGCGTTCTTGGGCAACCAAGCTTGCGTGTCGTAGAAGTACTTCAAGCTTTCATAGGTCTTGGTGTCGTAGCCCGTCGAGCCGGAGCTCATGTAGCTCTCCACCACGCCGGTCGCCAAGGCCTGAGACAACTCAGCCGCTTGGATGGTGACGGGCTGGGCACCGATCAATTCGGCAATCTTGGCCGTGGCGGGGCTGTAGGCGCGCCACTTGATGCCACGCAAATCTGCCACCGAGTTGATTTCCTTCTTGGTGAAGATGCCTTGCGAAGGCCAAGCCACGGCATACAACAGCTTCATGCCCTGGGCTGCCAAGACTTTGTCAAGCACGGGTTTTTGTGCGTCATACAAGCGTTTGGAGTCGGCATAACTGGCCGCCAAGAACGGAATGCCGTCAGTGCCAAAGATGGGGTTTTCGTTCTCGAAGTTGACCAGCAACACTTCGCCGATTTGCGCTTGACCACCTTGCACGGCGCGCTTGATTTCGTTGGCTTTGAACAAGGACGCATTGGCGTGCACGGTGATCTTGAGCTTGCCAGCGGTGGCCGCATCCACGTCTTTGGCAAATTGGATCAAGTTCTCGGAGTGAAAGTTGGTGGCCGGATAGGCCGCAGGCAAATCCCATTTGGTTTGGGCGAATGCCTGGCCAGCGAACAAGGCCAAGACAAGGGCGGTGAGTGGGAAGCTTCGACGTTGCATACAAACTCCTAAACAGTAGGTTGGGAAGACCAATTTCTAGAGCCTGACTATAGCGAACACAGGGGGGCAGTTTTGAGCTGCTGTGCCAGTGTCAAAATCCCTGTATGAACGCAATCACACCCCCTGATAAATGGCAATTTTGGATAGACCGAGGCGGCACCTTCACCGACATCGTGGCCAAACGCCCCGACGGCAGTTTGGTCACCCACAAGTTGCTGTCAGATAACCCAGAGCACTACCGCGATGCTGCCGTGGCAGGCATCCGTCATCTGTTGGGCTTGCAGCCAGGTCAAGTGATTTCATCGGACCAAGTGGCGTGCGTCAAGATGGGTACCACGGTGGCCACCAATGCCTTGCTCGAGCGCAAAGGTGAGCCTACGTTGTTGGTCACAACCCAAGGTTTCAGGGATGCTTTGCGCATCGCCTACCAAAACCGCCCGCGCTTGTTTGACCGTCGCATCGTTTTGCCCGAGTTGTTGTACCAAGCGGTGATTGAGGCGCACGAACGCATGGGCGCGCATGGTGAGGTCGTGCACGCCTTGGACCTTGTGCATTTGCGTGTTGAGTTGCAAGCAGCCTATGCGCGGGGCCTGCGAAGTGTGGCCGTGGTGTTCATGCATGGTTACCGTTACACGGCGCATGAGCAAGCGGCGGCTGATCTCGCCCGTGAGTTGGGCTTTACCCAGATCAGCACCTCGCACGAAACCAGTCCGATGATGAAGTTCGTCAGCCGTGGCGACACCACGGTGGTGGACGCCTACTTGTCGCCCATCTTGCGTCGTTATGTGGACCAAGTGGCCTCAGAGATGCCGGGCGTCAAATTATTTTTCATGCAATCTTCAGGTGGCTTGACCGATGCCCATGTCTTCCAAGGCAAAGACGCTATTTTGTCTGGGCCAGCGGGGGGCATTGTGGGCATGGCGCGCACGGCGGAACTGGCGCAAGCGGAGGAGGACCCCAACGCGCGCGTTCAAGTGATTGGCTTTGACATGGGGGGCACCTCTACCGATGTGTCCCACTACGCTGGTGAGTTTGAGCGTGAGTTTGAAACCCAGGTGGCCGGGGTACGCATGCGCGCGCCCATGATGAGCATCCACACGGTCGCTTCGGGCGGGGGCTCGATCTTGAGTTTTGATGGGGCGCGTTTGCGCGTGGGCCCACAAAGCGCTGGCGCGAACCCTGGGCCTGCCAGCTACCGTCGAGGCGGCCCCTTGACCGTCACCGATGCCAATGTGATGTTGGGCAAGGTGCAACCGGCTTACTTTCCCAAAGTGTTTGGCCCGCTGGCGGATGAAGCTTTGAACCACGAGGTGGTTGCGCAGCAATTTGAAGCCTTGGCGCGTGACATGCAGCGCAGCCCCGAGGCGGTGGCCGAAGGTTTTGTGCAAATTGCAGTGCAACAAATGGCCAATGCCATCAAAAAGATTTCGGTGGCGCGCGGCTATGACGTGACCCGTTACACCTTGCAATGTTTTGGTGGCGCCGGCGGGCAGCATGCCTGTTTGGTGGCCGATGCTTTGGGCATGACCCGCGTGTTGGTCCATCCTTTGGCTGGCGTGTTGTCGGCCTATGGCATGGGGCTGGCTGACCAAAATGTGATTCGCGAGCAAGCCATTGAGCTGCCTTTGGTCGCTGAGAGCATGCCCGTGCTGTTAGACACTTTAGCGACCTTGGCGTCTGCGGCGCAAACCGAGTTGCAGCAGCAGCAAGT
>CANGML010000167.1 GCA_947454585.1 Comamonadaceae bacterium | reverse complement strand
TATCACGCATGACAGCCGCAACTATGTGGTGTTGGCGGATAAGTGCAATTTCTGCATGGCCTGTGTGCCACCTTGCCCCACCGGCTCCATTGACAACTGGCACGCGCGTCCTAAGTCCGCGCCCTACAGCGTCGAAGAGCAGCTGTCGTGGGATGACTTGCCTGCCGCTTTGTCTGACAGTGAATTGGCAGCGATGGGCGCTCCAGCGCCTGAGACTGCTGCCGCGCCTGAAGCCAACCCTGCCGCTGGCGATAGCGCTTCGCAACAGGAGCAGGTGTTCAACTCGGCCTCCTATGGTGCCACTGTGCCGCCTTGGTCGGCTGCGCATCCCTATACCAACTTGCATGGACCCAAAGCGCCCACCACAGCCACGGTGGTCGGCAATGTCCAAGTGAACGAGGCAGGGACTGCCAATGAAACCCACCACATCGTGCTGGACTTTGGCCACATGCCTTTTCCCGTGCTGGAAGGCCAGTCGATTGGCATCATTGCGCCCGGCACGGATGCACAGGGCAAGCCGCACCATGCGCGTCAGTATTCGATTGCCAGCCCGCGCAATGGCGAGCGTGCGGGCTACAACAACCTGTCCATCACGGTGAAACGTGTGGTGGAAGACCACCAAGGCAAACCCGTCCAAGGCGTGGCCTCCAACTACTTGTGCAGTCTGAAAACAGGCGACACGGTGCAGGTGATTGGACCGTTTGGCAGCAGCTTCTTGATGCCCAACCATCCCAAGTCCAACATCGTGATGATTTGCACTGGCACGGGCAGCGCACCCATGCGTGCCATGACCGAGTGGCGACGTCGTTTGCGTCAAACCGGCAAATTTGAAGGCGGCAAACTGATGCTGTTCTTTGGCGCGCGCACGCCGCAAGAGTTGCCCTATTTCGGACCGCTGCAAAAACTGCCCAAAGATTTCATTGATATCAATTTCGCGTTCTCGCGCGAAAAAGGCCAACCCAAACACTATGTGCAAGACTTGGTGCGCGCGCGCGCCGCTGACTTGTCCAACTTGCTCAAAGACAGCAACACCTACATCTATGTGTGTGGCCTCAAGAGCATGGAAGAGGGCGTGGTGCTGGCCCTGCGAGACGTGGCTGTGCAGGCGGGCCTGAATTGGGACAGCGTTGCCAAATCCTTGAAGCAAGAAGGCCGCTTGCACTTAGAGACCTACTGATGAAGTTCGCTGAATTTCACGCGGGCCAAGTGCTAGAAGCGGGGCCCTACCACCTCAGCGAAGCAGAGCTCTTGCAATTCGCCCAGCAATGGGACCCGCAATGGTTTCACACCGACCCTGAGGCGGCGGCGCAAGGCCCTTTTCATGGCTTGATCGCCAGTGGTTGGCACACCTGCGGCATCGCCATGCGTTTGGTGGCCGATGCATTTTTGAAAGACTCGGAGTCTTTTGCCTCGCCGGGCTTGGCCTACGTCAAATGGCCCAACCCCGTTCGACCACTGGATGCGTTGCGTGTGCGCGTCACGGTGTTGGAAACACGTACCTCACAGCGTAAGTCAGGTCTAGGTATTTTGAGGTGGCGCTGGCAACTCTACAACCAAGCTGGCACGGAGGTGCTGGATTTAGAAGCGACGAGTTTGTTCAAACTTCAGGCGGCTGGCTAAAGATAAATCTTCTTCAATAGCTTCTTCAACACCTCTTGCTCGGAGGTGGAGAGTTTGGATAAGAAATGCGCATCTGAAGACGCTGCCGTTTTTTCTGCGGCTTGTATCAAGCTGCTGCCAGCGGCGGTCAAGCTCAGCCCGATCGCACGTCCATCTGTCAGATGCGGCGCACGCGTGATGAGTTCGCGTTTTTCAATTCGCTTGAGCAACCCCACCAAGTTGGGCGGCAAGATGTTCAGCGCGGTGCAGATCTGGCGCGAGGTGATGCCCGGGTTGTGCCGAATCAAAGACAGCACGGAGAACTCGACCGTACTCAAATCGAAGGGCTGCATTTGTGCCATGAAGTCCGCCACGATGACCAGCGTGGCACGCCGCGTGTTGTAGCCCAACAGGGTTTCTAAATAGCGCGTGTCGATGCGCTCAGCCATGGGTTTGAAAGGTGGCGCGAATGATGGCTAATCGCATCTCAAATTCCGGTAAGACCCATGCCCGTAGCGCTTTGGCGGGGGCGCTCCATCGCGCTGAGCTGTCCTGCGCGGCTTCGATGCGGGTCCAACTCCAAGCCAGCAAGGCCAGCGCGGCAAGACGCAAATAGTCACCCGCAATCCAACTCAAGGTGATGTTGCCCGTGGGCTGCGCTTGCACCTGTTTGGCTTCGTCGGTGACGTGACGAAGCGTTGTCAATAAAGTTAACACCTGCGCATGGTGGGCGTCCAACGGGTTGAGTGTGGTCGACAGCTCATCCAGCATGGCGCTGAGGGCTTGGGCGCCGTCACCTAAAACTTTGCGCATCAACAAGTCAATCGCTTGAATCTCGTTGGTGCCTTCATAGATCATGGCAATGCGCGCATCCCGCACGTTTTGCTCAATGCCCCATTCGCTCACATAGCCATGGCCACCGAACACTTGCAAGCACTCGCTGGCACCCTGAAAGCCCTGTTCTGAGCAGGCAGATTTCAAAATAGGGGTGATCAGTGCGCACCAACGTTGCGCTGATTCACGCTTGGCCACATCAGGATGGTGTTTGGCGATATCGAGTGCCAAGCCCGTCTCATAAGCCAAGACACGTGAGCCATCAATCCAAGCCCGTTGCGTGTCGAGGATACGGCGCATTGCGGGGTGCTCGATGATGAAGTCGGTGGCTTCCCCTTTGATGCCTGCCGGTTTGGGGGCGCGCATTTGGCGTCGTTCTTGGGCATAGGCATGGGCTTTTTGCCACGCGGCATCCAGTAACCCCACGCCTTGCAACGCCACATGCAAGCGGGCCGCATTCATCATCACGAACATGGCGTTCAGACCACGACCGACCTCGCCGAGCAACCAGGCTTTGGCGTTGTCGAAACGCATGACGCAGGTGGGGCTGGCGTGGATGCCCATTTTTTCTTCGATGCGGTCGCAATGCACGGCGCTGCGAACCCATGATTCTTTGTCGCCGTCGGGATAAAACTTAGGCACCAAAAACAGCGACAAGCCTTTGGGACCTGCCGGTGCATCAGGCAAGCGGGCCAACACCAAGTGCACGATGTTGTCGCTCAGGTCGTGCTCGCCGCCTGAGATGAAGATTTTGCTGCCCTCAATCAGATAGCTGCCATCGGCCTGCGGTGTCGCTTTGGTTCTGGCCAGTCCTAAATCGCTGCCTGCATGCGGCTCGGTCAGACACATGGTGGCCAACCATTCCCCCGTGCCGACTTTGGACAAATACTGGGCTTGCAGCGCTTCGCTGGCGTGGTGTTTGATGCACTCGTACGCGCCGTGCAATAAACCAGGCCCCATGGTCCACCCGTGGTTGGCGGCGGACAGCCATTCGTACAGCACGCTGTCCAGCACAGCGGGCAGTGCTTGACCACCATCCTCGGTGGCGGTGGTGAGTGAGGCCCAGCCTGCTTGCCAGAACGACTGGTAAGCGTCTTTGAAACCTGGTGGCATGGTCACCTGCCCTTGGTTGAATTGGGCGCCCACCTCGTCGCCCACGCGGTTGAGTGGGGCGATTTCGTTGGCAACAAACTTGCCCGCTTCGTCGAGCACTTGGTGGATCAAGTCGGCATCAACTTCTGAGAACGCTGGTAACTCAGCAAGGCGTTGGGGCACATGAAGCACCTTCTCCAAAATGAATTGGATATCTTCTAGACGGGGTTGGTAGTTCATGTGCGCGTTCTCAAGTTCAATCAGGATTCAGCCGTGAAGCCAATGCGTTTGACGAGTGGGCCCCACACCTCGAACTGCTTCTTCATGTCGCGCACCATGTCCTCTGGTGAGCCACCGACGGGCACCAAGCCAGAGAGAGCCAAGCTGTCAATGACCACTTTGTCTTTCAATGCGGCGTTGATGGCGGTATTGGCAGCGGCCACCACGTTGGCGGGTGTTTTGGCAGGGGCGTAGAAGCCGAACCATTCCTCCACCACCAAGTCTGGGAAGCCCTGTTCAGCGAAGGTGGGCACGTCAGGCAAGAAGGGAGAACGCTTGGTGCCGGAGGTGGCAAGCACGCGCAGCTTGCCTGCTTTGTGGTTGGCCAAGAAGTCACCGTGTGGCGTGACCATGGCGGCCAATTGACCCCCGATGACATCCGTCACGCCGGGCACAGAACCGCGGTAGGGGATGTGCTTGAGTTCAACACCTGTGTTCATGCTCAACAAAGCGCCCAAGAAATGAGGCGTCGAGCCTGCGGCGGGTGAGCCATAGCTGGCATCGTTTGGATTGGCCTTGGCCCACGCCAAAAACTCTTTCACGTTTTTCACAGAGGCGGGCACCATCGGGCCTACCGCCAAACCGTGCGTCAGCATCGAGGCCATGGCCACTGGGACGAAGTCTTTGAAGGGGTCGTAGCTGAGTTTGGCGTAGATGTGTGGGTAGATCGCCATCATCGAATAAGGCGTGAGCAACAACGTACTGCCATCAGCGGGGGCAGATTTGACGGCTTCCACCGCGATGCGGCCTGCAGCGCCGGTTTTGTTTTCTACCACCCCAGCGTTTTTGCTGTAGGTGCCATTGCCCAGTTTGTCGCCGATGCGGCGGCTG
>CANGML010000166.1 GCA_947454585.1 Comamonadaceae bacterium | reverse complement strand
GCTGAACCGGGAAGCAGGCTCGATGTTTTTCTTGGGTGAGATTTTTCTGAATGTGGCTTTGCCTGTCTCTGAGCCTACCACCGCGCATTGCGGTGAATGCTCAGCCTGTCTGGATGTGTGTCCGACGCAGGCTATTGTGGCGCCCGGTTGGGTGGATGCGCGACGTTGCATTTCTTATCTGACGATTGAGCACGACGGCGCCATCGATGTGGCACTGCGCCCCTTGATGGGCAACCGCATCTACGGCTGCGATGACTGCCAGTTGATTTGCCCCTGGAACAAGTTTGCGCAAATCTCGAGCCTGCCCGACTTCGATGTGCGTTCAGGGTTGGTAGGCCAAGACATCGCGCGGCTGTTGGCCTGGACCGAGGCCGATTTCTTGCGCTACACCGAGGGCAGCCCCATCCGCCGAATTGGCCATGTGCGCTGGTTGCGCAACTTGGCCGTGGCGGCAGGCAATGCGCTGCGTCAGGCGGAGGATGCTGTTTTACGCCAAGCCCTGCAAGCGCAACTCACGAACCCCAGCGAGTTGGTGCGCGAACATGTGGTGTGGGCGTTGGCTTGCCCTTAAGTACATCCCCTGATTTCTTTTGTTGTTAACATATTTATTTAATTTAACTCTAATTAAATAGCTAAAATATACTTAATAATGCTTCATGCATGGCTTATGTTGACCCATTAATTAAGAATGTTTTGCATTTTGCAAGGAGAAAAAATATGACGACGACCAACACAAAAGTTCAAGTTTCAACATTACGCCACGCACGTTTGGTTGGGTTGTTAGCGAGCGTGTGGTGCCTGACCAGTCTGGCACAAGCCGCTTGTAATGCCAACACCACGCTGACACGGCCCGACAGTCGCTATGAGGCGTTATCTGGCGCTACACCCGCCGGCAGTGAGATACGCGACAAAGTGACAGGTTTGATCTGGCAGCGCTGCGTGGTGGGCATGGTCTGGAATGGCACCACATGCGCAGGCACGGCCTCTAGCCTGACTTGGCAAAACGCGCTTGAAGCTGCACGTACGGCCACGGCGACCACTGCGCCTGCTGCCATTGTTGCGGCCACGACCAGTGCTGCGCCTGCTGCCACAGGATGGCGCGTGCCCAACCATGCTGAGCTTTACAGCTTGGCCGAGCGGGTGTGTAACAACCCAGCCATCAACACCACATGGTTTGCTGCAACGCCGTCTGATTGGACGTGGTCGTCTTCGCCTTATACGAGCGGCAGCGAAGTTGCGTGGAGTGTCGACTTTTCATACGGCTACGACAGCGTCAACACGAAGGGCAGTACAAGCCGTGTTCGTCTAGTACGTTCCGGTCAGTGATTTCTGGCTGCTTCAGACCTCGCTTAGCAACGGCAAGTAACATCATGTCATGGCATTTTTTACTCGGTTGATTTTGGCGTTGTTAGGCATGGCCTTGGCCTTGCTTTTTACTTTTGGCGTGGTGTGTTGGTTGGCCTTGTATGCCGTGTTTGCCTCTGTGCGTTGGCTGGCGACAGGTCAAAAGCCTCAAGTGCTCATGATGTGGCAACAAATGCAAGCGATGCGCAAAGGCATGCGCACACAGCGTTCGGACAATAGATTTGATGTAGTTGAGGACGTGGTGGTGCGTGAAATTCAAAAGACTGAGTAACGCAGGTTAGCCGCCGTTTATTTATCTGGATCTAAATGCTGCAAGCTGCTGTCAACGGTGCGTACATGGCCCTTTAATTTTTTGATTCGCATTTGAAATGCATTGTCCTGATCGACCTTGTGTTTGTCTTGGCGCAATTTTTCAGCGTTTTGAAATTCTGTGGATCGGGACTCCAGTTCATCCGAGTCAAGGCTGCTCGGATTTATTGCATTCGGCGTGGTCAAGTTTGGCACGGATCGATCAGTCGAGGTTTGGGAAATCAACTGCCGGTTGCTTTTGATGGATTTTTTTTCGAGATAGAGTTTGTTGTCTTCAATGGATCGTGAATCACCAAGACTTTGAAGGTTCTTGCTGAACTCATCGTCGTCAAGGCTTTGCAAGTTGTCCGAATGCGCTAAATTTTTCAAAGCCTGCATGTTGTCTCGGATGTGAGGCTTCTGATCGAAATCAGTGGAAGGATCTCGTGTCACAGGGGATGTCGTTGTCCCGTCAATGCCTGAGTCAGCACGATCGGAACCTTCCTCTTTGGTGAACATGTTTTGAGGTAACACGGCATTGCGAGTCACCAAACTGGTTGTCACGTTGTGCGGAACGCCATTGCGCAAAATTTCATCTGTCACAAGCACTCCTTGAAGTTCATCGTTGCCTTGCTGCTTTGATTTCTTGCCCCAACTCAATCACCGCGAGCGCGTAGTAGCTGCTCCAGTTGTAGCGCGTCACCACATAAAAATTCTCGGTGCCCGCCACATAACTAGGGAGCTCATCGCCGTTGAACAGCTCGACCAAAGCCAGCGGACCACTGTGCTTTTGGGCTTGCTCGTCCAGCACTGCGCCTTTGGCCGTGAAGTTGCTCACGCTGAACGATGGCAAGATGTCTGGCGCCAAAAGTGTGGGTTTATCTAAGCGGGCTTCATCGAAGCTCACGGGGTAGTGGGTGGGCATACCGGTTTGCCAACCAAAGGCTTTGAAGTAATTGGCGACTGAGCCAATGGCATCCACGGGGCTGTTGCGTAAATCGATGCGGCCGTCTCCATCAAAGTCCACCGCAAATTTGGCCATGCTCGACGGCATGAACTGAGGCCAGCCCATTGCGCCGGCAAAGCTTCCCTTGATGTTGGTGTCGCCTTGTTGGTGGGCTTGTGCGAGAAAGTGGCCCAACTCGGATTTGAAGAAGGCTTGGCGTTCAGTGGCGCGGGGATGCGCTGACGGAAAGTTCAGCGTGAGGGTGGTCAAAGCGTCAAGGACACGGTAGTTGCCCATGTGTTGTCCGTAAAAAGTTTCTACGCCGATGATGCCCACAATCATCTCAGAGGGCACACCATAGGTTTGCTCGGCGCGGGTGAGGGCAGTTTGGTAGGTTTGCCAGAACTGAGAACCCGCCTCAATGCGGCGGGGCTCGATAAAACGCTCGCGGTACGCACGCCAGTTTTTAGCGGTGGGCACGGAGGGCGGTAGCACCATCTTAGGCAAGCCCTTTAAATGTTGTGCTTTGCTGATTTGCTCGCGCACCCAAATTTTCGGTAACTTGTGTTGTTCGGCCAGCTCATCTGCCAAGGCCATGGCTTCTTTGGTTTTGCCATAGGCCAGTCCATGGGTCGCCGCTGGGCGTGTCATCGACTTGTGCGCTTTGGCGTGAGATTTAGCTTCTGTGCCAGCAACGCACAAGGTCATCATGAGCACCACAGCGGTCATTTGATGTAACGCAAAACTTGGCCGCAAAGCTCTAGAGAACGGGGATGGAGGTGTTTTCACGCAGTCTTGGCAAGAGAAAAAGCAAGACCTACATGGTAAGCTGACTTGATAAGAAGTTTGAGGCAGAGTCGATGAGTAAAACTGGTTACTACACGCACCCCATGTGCATGAAACACGACATGGGCGAGGGGCATCCTGAGTGTCCAGAACGCCTCAGTGCGATACAAGACCGTTTGCTCATCAGCGGGGTCGATGTAGGCCTCACGCCTATGCAAGCGCCAGAAGCCCCGCTGGCCGATATTGAGTTGGCGCATGACCGCATGTACATTGCGTCCTTGCGCGGTTTGTCCGACCAATTGATTGACGACATGGCCGCTGGTGGACCCGCTTACGGGCACTTGGACGCAGACACCCATATCAACAGCTTCACCTGGCAAGCCGCTCTGGCCTCCGCAGGTGCAGCGGTTGCTGCCACCGATGCGGTAATTGCCGGTGAATTGGCCAATGCGTTCTGCGCCATTCGCCCCCCCGGCCATCATGCCACTCGCAACAAGGCCGGTGGATTTTGCTTCTTCAACAATGTGGCGATTGCCGCAAAGTACGCGCTGGAGCGACATGGCTTGCAGCGCGTGGCGGTGGTCGACTTTGATGTACACCACGGCAACGGCACCGAGGACATTCTGAGTGGCGATGGCCGTGTGCTGATGGTGAGCTTTTTTCAACACCCGTTTTACCCCCACAGCGGCACCGAGAATCCTGCTTCGAATATGGTCAATATTCCCGTACCGGCTTACACCAAAGGCATGGAAGTGCGTGAGTTGATTGAGATGCATTGGGTGCCTCGCTTGGAAGCCTTTCAGCCCGAGATGATTTTCATCAGCGCGGGTTTTGATGCGCACCGCGAGGACGACATGGGGCAAATGGGCTTGACCGAGCAAGACTACAGCTGGATCACCTATCGCATTCGTGAAATCGCCGCACGGCATGCCCAAGGGCGCATCGTGTCTTGCCTAGAAGGCGGTTACGACTTGAGCGCACTCAGCCGCAGTGTGGAAGCGCATGTGCGCGTTTTAGCAGATATCTAAGCATGAACGAACTACAAGACTTGTGGATGGACTTGCAGAGTCCTGCGATTGCCCTAGAGCTGGGGGGGGTGATTGCCTGCCTATTTTTGGCTTGGGCCTTGAGCCGGGCTTTGGGACGGCACTCCACCGCGCAGGGCTCTATTTTGTTTGGTCGTCGCGTGGTGGACGGGGTGCTATTTCCCGCTTTGGCCCTGGTGTTCAGCTATGGCTTGAAGCTGGCGTTGGTGCATGTGCAGCACGTGCCCATGCTCAAAGTGCT
>CANGML010000165.1 GCA_947454585.1 Comamonadaceae bacterium | reverse complement strand
GGGCGAATGCCAAAGGGGTCACGAAACGCCAATAACCCATGGCCAGCGATCATGGCGACCACCGCATAAGAACCTTTGATGCGGCGATGCACCGAACGAACAGACGCAAACACATCATCGGGTTTGAGTGGCAAACCGCGTGTGACTTTGTCAATCTCGTGCGCGAGCACGTTGAGCAAAACCTCAGAGTCGCTCTCCGTATTGATGTGGCGATGGTCTTCAGAAAAGAGTTCGGCTTTCAAGGCGTGGGCGTTGGTCAAGTTGCCGTTATGGACCAACACCAAGCCATACGGGGCGTTCACATAGAAGGGCTGTGCTTCTTCTTCGCTGAACGCATTACCCGCGGTGGGGTAACGCACTTGACCCAAGCCGTTGTTGCCAGGCAAGGCACGCATATTGCGCGTGCGAAACACATCACGCACCATGCCCTTGGCCTTGTGCATGAAGAACTTACGGTCGAGCTGCGTGACGATGCCAGCCGCGTCTTGGCCTCGGTGCTGCAAGAGCAACAAGGCGTCATATATCAACTGGTTCACGGGTGCGTTGCTTGCAACGCCAACAATGCCACACATCAGGGGAGGTACTTTCCAAAATCAGCCGGTAACGCCGGCTTCAACACATGCAACAACTGTTGCAACCATTGCGCGCCTTGGGCCTGCTTCCAAGCCTCTGTTTCACGCATGGGCGTCATGCCAACAATCACGGTAAGCGCCAACAAAATAACCACACCGCGCAGCAAGCCAAAGAGACTGCCCAGCAATCGGTCCAAGAGACCCAGCCCCACGGCGGACAACAGACTTTTGATCACCCAACTGACCAAAGCTGTTGCCACCAAGACGGCAACAAAGACCACCACAAAGCCCGCGGCATAGCGCAACATTTGGCTGCTGCCTTCCATGGGCAACCAAGTGGCGGCGCGTGGCGCATACATTTGCGACACATAAAAAGCAACGCCCCACCCCGCAAGCGACAGCACCTCTTGAACAATGCCGCGCCAAAACCCTAGCAGCAGCGACAGGCCCAGCACGGCCAGCAGAATCCAATCTACAGCCGAAAACATTGGCATCTCAGGCTTACAGCGTCAAGACTTGCGGTTGCAATTGCAACTGCTTGATCTTGCGCGCCACTTTGTCAGCTTCATCGCGACTGGTAAAAGGCCCCACACGCACGCGGGTGCGAGCACCCTCTTTGGTCTGCGCAATGTTGGTATAGGTTTTGATGCCTTCTTTTTCCAACTTGGCGCGCACTTCCCGGACCTTGGCTTCGTCGTTGAACGCCCCGATTTGCACCACGAAGCGAGCCCCCGTGTCTTGGGCATCGGAGGGCTTGGCGTCCGCAGGCTTGGCGTCCGCAGGCTTGGCGTCCGCAGGCTTGGCATCCGCTGGAACCGGCGCAACAGCAGCCACCACAGGGTCGGGCTTCACCTCAGGCTTCACGGGCACCACTTCCTCTTTGGCATCCAAACCTGCACCCGCTGACAAAGGCTTGGGCTTAGAGGTGTCCACCAAGGGCTTGGCTGTGGCGCGGTCTGGGATGTTCACGGCGATATCCACCGACACAGGTCGCGGCTGGGTATCAAACAACAAGGGAAAACCGATGACGCCAAGTACAACCAAGACCGAGGCACCGATCAGGCGGTGTCGAGCACGACGGCGCAGGGCGTCCACGCTTTCAGCGGGCGTATTGCTGGGAGTGCCCTGGGGCTCGCTGGTCGGTTGACCGGGCAGTCGAAACTTGAAAAAAGCCATGTGAATGGGGTCTCAGGTGCTCAAATGTGGGGCGTCAAGACGGGGTATGCCATTCGCCAAAATACCCCCAACCGTGTAGAACGATCCGAACACGACAATTCTATCAGCGGGGTCTGCCGCAGCCACTGCGGCGTCCAGCGCCGCTTGCGGAGTGGCGTGGGTGCTGGCTTGTACCGCTTTGCGGGTGTTGCTGGCCTGCCACTTCTCGTGTAACTGCGTGGCTGTAGCAGCTCGCGGGGTGGGCAAATCACAAAAGTACCAGCGATCAACCAAGGGGCCCACACGCGCGAGCATGGGAAGCACATCTTTGTCAGCCATCGCGCCAAACACCGCATGAGTGTTGGGATAAAAACCCATGGCATCTAAGTTCTCAGTCAGCGCGGCCACGGCGTGCGCGTTGTGGGCCACATCAAACACCAAGGCCGGTTGGCCGGGCACGATTTGAAAGCGTCCTGGCAGCTCCACCATGGCCAAGCCGTTGCGAATGGCTTGGGCGGTCACAGGCATCTCGCTGCGCAAAGCTTCGAGGGCCGCCAATACCCCACTGGCGTTGACCAATTGATTAGCGCCACGCAGCGCAGGGTAAGCCAAACCGCTGTAGCGCCGACCGCGCCCTGCCCAGCCCCATTGCTGCTTGTCACCGGTGAAGTTGAAGTCGCGGCCAAACAGCCACAGGTCTGCCCCAATTTCGGTGGCGCGGTCAATCACGCTTTGCGGTGCCACAGGGTCACTCACAACCACAGGACGGCCCGTGCGCATGATCCCCGCCTTTTCTCGGCCGATGGTTTCTCGGTCATGCCCCAAGAACTCCATGTGGTCCAAGTCCACACTGGTGATGACCGAGCACGTCGGATCAATCACATTCACCGCATCCAAGCGCCCGCCTAGGCCCACTTCCAAAATGGCGACGTCAATGGGCGACGAGGCCATCAAACTCAGAATGGCCAAGGTGGTGAACTCGAAGTAAGTGAGTGAGACCTCGCCCGCTTGCGCCCGTGCTGTTTCGACACGCTCAAAGTGGGGCAACAAGTCGGTGGGCTGAACCGTCTCGCCATGCAAGCGACAGCGCTCTTGAAAATGCACCAAATGGGGCGAGGTGTAGACGCCCGGGCGGTAGCCCGCCTCCAGCAAACACGCCTCCAACATGGCGCAGGTTGACCCCTTGCCATTGGTGCCCGCCACGGTGATAACGGGGCAATCAAACCTCAGCCCCATGCGTTGGACCACCGTGTGCACTCGGTCTAGCCCCATGTCGATGTTTTTGGGGTGCAAACGCTCGCAGTGTGCGAGCCAACTTTCGAGTGAATTCATGCATCAATTGTCACCCACCGCGATCGACCACTCGGTTTGCGGCATGATTCAGCCCTATGACTAAAACCACCCTCACCGTCTACGGCATCCCCAACTGCGACAGCGTCAAAAAAGCCCGGGTTTGGCTCTCAGACCACGGCGTAGACTATGTGTTCCATGACTTCAAGAAGCAAGGCGTCCCGCCCGAAGCCGTGGACCTGTGGTTAAAGCAGATGGACTGGGAGGTGCTGGTCAACCGCAAGGGCACCACCTGGCGCAAGCTCGATGCAGCCTTACAAGCCAGCGTGGTGGACAAGGCCTCGGCCCGCGCCTTGATGCTGGCGCATGCCAGCGTCATCAAGCGCCCGGTGGTCGTCCAAGGCCAAACCGTGATCGTGGGCGTCAACCCTGAGGCTTGGGCGCGCGTTGTGAGCTGAGCCAATCCGAACCGCCGCAACCCACTACACTTTCAGACAAGTTCGAAACTAGGGAATCCCCATGAAAAAAATCAGCCTCCAAAACACTTTCCTTGCCTCTTTCATGGCCGTTGTGGCCGGCCTGAGCCTTCCAGCCCACGCACAAGAAGTTGGCAAAGTCATCTCCAGCACCCCCATCATCCAGCAAGTGGCCGTGCCCCGCCAAGTGTGTAACAACGAACAGGTGGTAACACAAGGTCAAAAATCTGGCGCCGGTGCGGCCATGGGTGCGATCGCGGGTGGTGCTGTGGGTAACAGCATGGGCCAAGGCTCTGGCCGTGCAGCGGCCACCATGTTGGGCCTGTTTGGCGGTGCGATCTTGGGTGACAAAATCGAAGGCCCAAGCACCCCAGAAGTGCGCAATGTACAAAACTGCAGCCAACAAATGTTCTACGAAAACCGCACCATGGCTTACAACGTGGTTTACGAATTCGCGGGCAAGCAGTACACCGTGCAAATGCCCCAAGACCCAGGCCCCACCGTGCGCTTGCAAATTACCCCGATGGCGCCTGCCACCAACACCAGTTTCGGCAGCGTACCGCCTTTAGGCTCTGCCCCTCGCTACTGAGCCCACCCTCACGCCACTTTTGGCGTGATCACCTCTTAAAAGCCGCCTGTACTGCCAAGTCAAGCGGCTTTTGTCGTTTGGGTCCCCTAAAATCTACGGTTTTGCAATTCATACCGAGCGCACCCCATGACCACAGAAAAAATCGACAGCGTCAGCATCACCACCCAAGCCAATGTGTTTTTTGACGGCAAGTGCATCAGCCACGCCATCACCACAGCCCATGGCACCAAGCTGTCGGTCGGCGTCATCTTGCCCGCCACCCTCACCTTCAACACCGCCGCCCCTGAAGTGATGGAGTGTGTCGCTGGCTCTTGCGAATACAAACTCGACGGCAGCCAGGACTGGGTCAAGTCCAGCGCAGGCGAAAAATTCAACGTGCCTGGCAACTCGAAGTTCGACATTCGCGTGACCGAGCCCTACCACTACATCTGCCACTTCGGTTAATCGCCGAGCCATCAGCAGCACGATAAGCCACATCATGAGCACCATCCTCCAACACCTGCCCAAGGGCCAAAAAGTCGGCATCGCTTTCTCAGGCGGTCTTGACACTTCTGCTGCCTTGCTGTGGATGAAGCAAAAGGGCGCTGTGCCCTACGCCTACACCGC
>CANGML010000164.1 GCA_947454585.1 Comamonadaceae bacterium | reverse complement strand
GTTGCGGATTGGGGCTGGTTATTTGTACAGTAATATCTAGACATGGCCAAAGAAAAAACACATTACGTTTGTACCGATTGCGGCGGCACCAGTGCCAAGTGGTTGGGCAAGTGTCCCAGCTGCAACGCGTGGAACACCTTGATCGAGGCGGCGGTGGAAGCCACCGGCCCGGTCAAAAACCGCTATGCCGGTATGGCAGCGCTGGCGCCGGCTTCTGAAGTGGCGGTGCTGTCCGACATTGAAGCCCAAGACGTGGCGCGTACCCCTACCGGCCAAGAAGAGCTCGACCGCGTCTTAGGTGGCGGCATGGTGGAAGGCGGCGTGGTGTTGATTGGCGGCGACCCGGGCATTGGCAAATCCACCTTGATCTTGCAAGCCATGGACGGTTTGCAGCGCAGCGGCATGCGCACCTTGTATGTGACCGGCGAAGAGTCCGCCGCGCAAGTGGCGCTGCGCTCGCGCCGCTTGGGGTTGGACCACAGCCAAGTGCAAGTGCTGGCGGAGACGCAGCTCGAAAAAATATTGGCCACCGTCGACAAACTGCAACCCGCAGTGGTGGTCATGGACTCGATCCAAA
Source organism: Comamonadaceae bacterium (assembly GCA_947454585.1). Classification (GTDB taxonomy): domain Bacteria; phylum Pseudomonadota; class Gammaproteobacteria; order Burkholderiales; family Burkholderiaceae_C; genus Limnohabitans. Next base: position 4,126 of record CANGML010000164.1, on the reverse strand, counting down.
CCGTGTATTCCGACCAACTCACCAGCGCGCCCGGCTCGGTGGCGCAGGTGCGTGAGTGTGCCTCGCACCTCACGCGCATGGCCAAGTCCACGGGGACAGCGGTGGTGTTGGTGGGCCACGTCACCAAAGAGGGTGCTCTGGCGGGACCGCGCGTGCTCGAGCACATGGTGGACACGGTGTTGTACTTTGAAGGCGACACCCATTCGACGTACCGCTTGGTGCGCGCCATCAAAAACCGCTTTGGTGCGGTCAACGAAATTGGCGTGTTTGCCATGACCGAAAAAGGCCTCAAGGGGGTGAGCAACCCCAGCGCCATTTTCTTGAGCCAACATTCCGAGCCTGTGCCTGGCAGTTGTGTGCTGGTCACGCTGGAAGGCACGCGTCCGATGCTGGTCGAGATTCAAGCCTTGGTCGACAGTGGTGGCCCCTCGCCGCGCCGCTTGAGCGTGGGCTTGGACCGTGACCGCTTGGCCATGTTGTTGGCGGTGTTGCACCGCCATGCCGGTGTGGCTTGCATGGACCAAGACGTGTTTGTCAACGCCGTGGGCGGCGTGCGCATCAGCGAGCCCGCCGCCGATTTGGCCGTGTTGTTGTCGATCCAAAGCAGCTTGCGCGGCAAGCCGCTGCCCCAAGGCTTCATCGCATTTGGTGAGATCGGCTTGGCTGGCGAAGTGCGCCCCGCCCCGCGTGGCCAAGAGCGCTTGAAAGAGGCGGCCAAGCTGGGCTTTACGGTGGCGGTGATTCCCAAAGCCAACGCCCCCAAAAAGCCCATCGAGGGCATGACCATCCATGCGGTGGAGCGGGTCGATGAAGCGATGGGCTTGGTGCGCGGTTTGTGATCCCGCGCCTGAGACAATAGGCGCATGAACTTTCAAAGATATTTGGTGCCCATTGGCACCGTGGGCTTCACAGCATGGGCTTGGCAAAGCTGGGGCTGGATGGGTATTGCGATGGTGGTCACCGGCGGCGTCATGTGGCTGCTGCTGTACTTCACGCGCTTGGTGCAAATCATGAAGCGCGCCAGCAATCGCCCGATTGGCTTTGTCGACAGTGCGGTCATGCTCAACGCCAAGCTCAAAGCGGGCGTGAGCCTGATGCACGTCATCGCCATGACGCGCGCTTTGGGGCAGCTCGAATCTGACAAGGGCACGCAGCCCGAGGTGTTCAGCTGGCGCGATGGCAGCCAATCGGTGGTGCGCTGTGTGTTTGCCCAGGGCAAATTGCAGAGTTGGACCTTGGACCGTCCCTTCCAAGCCGCCGATGTCGACCCTGCTGGCCAAGCGGCGAACGATTAAAATGCATGTTTTCGCCACTACAGGCGACAACACCTTCAGTCCAAAGGAAATTCCATGAGCGTCGTGATCCCCTCATCCATGTCTGACCGTGACGGCAAAATTTGGATGGACGGCCAACTGGTCGATTGGCGCGATGCCAAGATCCATGTGTTGAGCCACACGCTGCATTACGGTTGCGGTGCTTTCGAAGGCGTGCGCGCTTACAAAACCGAGCAAGGCACCGCGATCTTCCGTTTGCAAGAGCACACCGACCGCCTGTTCAACAGCGCCAAGATCTTGCGCATGGCTATTCCGTTCACCAAAGAACAAGTCAACCAAGCGCAGTGCGATGTGGTGCGCGAAAACAAATTGGAGTCAGGCTACATCCGCCCCTTGACCTGGATCGGTGACAAGAAATTGGGCGTCAGCCCCAAAGGCAACACCATCCACTTGATGGTGGCCGCGTGGACTTGGGGTGCGTACCTCGGTGAAGAGGGCATGAAGCGTGGCATCCGCGTGAAGACCTCCAGCTACACCCGCCACCACGTCAACATCACCATGACGCAAGCCAAGGCGGTGAGCAACTACACCAACTCCATCTTGGCCAACATGGAAGTGACCGACGAAGGCTACGACGAAGCCTTGTTGCTCGACACCTCCGGCTTTGTGTCGGAAGGCGCGGGCGAAAACATCTTCGTGGTCAAAGATGGCGTGATCTATACGCCCGACTTGTCGGCTGGCGCTTTGAACGGCATCACCCGCAATACCGTGTTCCACATCGCCAAAGACTTGGGTCTCGAGATTGTGCAAAAACGCATCACGCGTGACGAGGTCTACATCGCTGACGAAGCCTTCTTCACGGGCACGGCTGCCGAAGTGACGCCGATTCGCGAACTCGACCGCATCGAGCTGGGCAAAGCGGGCTATGTAGGCAGCCGCGGGCCGATCACCGAAAAAATTCAAACCGCGTTCTTTGACATCGTCAATGGCCGCAACCCCAAGTACGCCCACTGGTTGACCCAAGTTTGAGCAGGGTAGGACAAGAACATGAGTAAGCCCGTAGAACTTTTAGCCAAAGACTTGAATGGCCATGGCGGTGTGTTTTGCCCCAGTGCCAAAGCCGACATGAAACTTTGGAACAGCCATCCCAAGGTCTACTTGGATGTGGCCAGCACCGGTGAAGCCAAGTGCCCTTACTGCGGCACTGAGTTCAAACTCAAAGCCGGCGAGCACGTTGGCCACGGTCACTAAACACGCGCTCGTCATTGCGCCCCAATGGATTGGGGATGCGGTGATGACCGAACCCTTGCTGCGACGCTTAGCGGCGCGCGGCGAGCGCCTCACCGTCGCTGCTTTGCCTTGGATTGCCTCGGTCTACCGCGTCATGCCGGGTGTGGCCGAGGTGATTGAGTTGCCGTTCAAGCATGGCGGTTTGCAGCTGATGGGCCGCATCAAACTGGCGCAGCAGTTGCGCGGCAAGTTTGAGGTCGCCTATGTGTGCCCCAACTCCTTGAAGAGCGCCTTGCTGCCTTGGATGGCAGGCATCCCTCAGCGCATTGGCTATACCGGAGAAATGCGTTTCGGTTTATTGACCGATCGCCTCGACAACCCCCAAACCGAAGAGCGTCCGCCCATGGTGGAGTGGTACGCAGCACTCAGTTTGGTGGGGCAGCGCGTTGAACAGCCCATGAAGCTGTTGGGTGATTTGCGACCCGTGCTGAAGGCGGGGGTTGGTGTGATGGACGGCGCGCTTGAAGAGCTGGCCACCCACATGCCCACGCTGCCGACCTTGGCCAAAAATAGTTATGTGGTGTTTGCACCGGGTGCCGAATACGGTCCGGCCAAACGTTGGCCTGCCAAACATTTCGCCGAACTGGCGGCGCGCATGGACCGCCCGGTGTTCTTGTTAGGTTCGAACAAAGAGTTCGACATTTGCCAAGAAATTGCCACCTCCGCCAACGCCAAAAAACCGGGCCAGTGCTTTAACTTGGCCGGCCAAACGCATTTGATGCAAGCCTTTGCGTTGATTGCCTATGCGCACCGCGTGGTCAGCAACGACTCGGGCCTGATGCATGTGGCCGCTGCCTTTGGCGTGCCGCAAGTGGCGGTGTTTGGCTCCTCTAGCCCAGAGCACACGCCGCCCTTGAATGACCGCGCGCGCGTGGTGTGGCTGCGTGTCGATGCCAATTACCAACCCCCACTGGCCTGTGCACCCTGCTATGAACGCACCTGTCCTTTAGGCCACATGCGTTGTTTAGAGGACGTGTCGGCCGATCGCGTCTACCGCTTGCTCTGAGATACGCGCGATCAACTCACGTGCCGGCGGCACATCTGCAATCAAACCCACCGCCTCTCCCACGGTTGCATGCGCGCGCGAGAAATCGCCAGCTTTGACGCCAGCGTCGTAGTCGGCCCGTGCGGCCTCTGGGTTGGCTTGCAGTGCGGCGATGTTGGTTTCAAGCTGGCGGTGCAAGTCGTTGCGTATGGCCCGAAAGTCATACGGCGCGGGCCAGTTTTTGCGGCGCAAGATGTCAAACACAGCGCTGCGTGCAGTGCCGTCCCCCGAGGTCTGCGTGGCTTGCGTTTTGGCCCCTGTCGCGGCCAAGCTCTCTGCCGTGGCCCACAAGCGCGAACCGATCAAGGCGCCATCGGCACCCAACATCAGCGCCGCGGCGAGGCCGCGACCATCGGCAATACCACCGGCGGCCAGCAGCAGCGTGTGGGGTGCATGCGTTGCTAAATAGTCAGCCACTTCAGGCACAAGGGTGAAGGTGCTGCGGCCTTCTAACGCGCTCGCGCCGTGGCCACCTGCTTCACCCCCTTGAGCCACGATCACGTCGGCACCGGCCTCT
>CANGML010000163.1 GCA_947454585.1 Comamonadaceae bacterium | reverse complement strand
GACGGCCACCTGCAAATCATGAGTGCTTCGTTGCTCGGGCCCGGCGACTGCTTGGTGGTGTTCTCCAACTCGGGCCGCACGCGCGACTTGCTCGATTCGTGCGAGATCGCCAAAAAGAATGGCGCGAGCACGATTGTGGTGACGGCCTCTGGCTCCCCGTTGGCCAAGCTCGGGAAAATTCACCTTGCCGCGGATCACCCCGAGAGTTACGAAAAATTCAGCCCCATGGTGTCGCGCTTGCTGCACCTCATGATCGTGGACGTGCTGACCACAGCCGTGGCCCTGCGCATTGGCAGCACGCAGCTGCAGCCCCTGCTGCGCCAGATGAAACAACACCTTCTTAACAAACGTTACTCATGACGCAAAACGCCCCACCCGCCGGCACGCTGGACATCGTCATTTTTGGCGGTGCTGGCGACTTGTCGTTTCGCAAACTGTTACCCGCGCTGTACATGGCGCATTTGCATGACAAGCTCGATCCCACCGCACGCATCATCGCCATCGGTCGCCAAGATTGGTCGCGCCAAGCGTATTTGGATTTCATCGACAAGAATTCACCCGCCTTCATCGACCAAGAGGAGATGACGCCCGAGGACTGGCAACGCTTTTTGAACCGACTGGTTTATGTGAGCTTGGACGTGACCCACGCGGACGACTACGCCAAGCTCAAACAGCTGTGCGACCAGCCTGCCTTGCGGGTGTTTTACTTGGCCACAGCGCCCAGCCTGTTCACCCAAATTTGTGCCCACCTGTCGGGCGCCGGTTTGGTCGATGCGCAATCGCGTGTGGTGCTCGAAAAGCCGCTAGGCACCGACCTCGCCTCTGCCCGCGAGATCAACACCCAAGTCGCACGCTACTTTGACGAACAGCAGATCTACCGCATTGACCACTACCTGGGCAAAGAGACGGTGCAAAACCTGATGGTGCTGCGTTTTGGCAATGCCATCTTTGAGCCGCTGTGGCGCGCCCCTTATGTCAAGAGCGTGCAAATCACCGTGGCCGAGAGTGTGGGCGTGGGCAGCCGTGCCGGTTTTTACGACGGCGCAGGGGCTATGCGCGACATGGTGCAAAACCATTTGTTGCAGCTGCTGTGCATCGTGGCCATGGAGCCACCAATTTCTCTTGGTGCAGACGATGTGCGAGATGAAAAGCTGAAAGTCTTGCGCTCGCTACGCAAGATGGATTTGGCCGACATCAAGCGTGACACGGTGCGCGGCCAATACACCGCCGGTGCATCAGAAGGCGCAGCCGTGAAGGGCTATTTAGAAGAAGACAAGGTCCCGTCCCACAGCCGCACCGAAACCTTTGTGGCCTTGCGCGCCCACATCAACAACGCACGCTGGGCCAACGTGCCCTTTTTCTTGCGCACCGGCAAACGCATGCAGCACCGTGAGTCACAAATCATCATTGAGTTTGCTGATCAGCCTTTCTCCATTTTTGGTACCACGGCCCAACAAGAGCCCAACCGACTCATCATCACACTGCAACCCGAGGAATCGATTCAGCTGGAGATGATGGTCAAAGAGCCGGGCTCAGGCATGAACCTGCACCCCGTGAAGCTGGGCTTGGACTTGCAACACTCGTCCGACAAGCGCCGCGCCGAAGCCTACGAACGGTTGCTGATGGATGTGATCAAAGGCCGCTTGACGCACTTCATGCGTCGCGACGAGCTGGAGGCCGCATGGATGTGGGTGGAGCCCATCATCCACGGCTGGGCTGAGTTAGACGACAAACCACGCGCCTACTCGGCCGGCAGCTGGGGCCCTGTGGCATCGTCGGCCTTGATGGCGCGTGAAGGACTGTCGTGGTTTGAGGAAGCCTGATGCGCAGCGCTTGGCATCCAACCTCGCGGGGCACGTTGACGGTTCACCTCGTCAACCCCGCCGAACTGCATGTGCGCTTGGCACAAGACATCGCGCAACGCCTGAGCGCTGCCATAGATGCCCGTGGCTCGGCCGTGCTGAGCGTGTCAGGCGGCAAATCGCCGGTGCCTTTGTTTGAAGCCCTGCGCGTGATCGACATGGGTTGGTCACACGTGCGCATCACCCTGGTGGACGAGCGCTGCGTGCCATGCACCCACCCCGACAGCAACGCGCGCTTGGTGCACACCCATTTGCTGCAAGGCTTGGCGGCCAAGGCGCACTTGGTAGGGATGATCGACAGTGCTTCATCCCCTTTGGCCGCACCGTCTGAACTGGCACACAGCGCCGGTCAGGCCCTGCGCGCTGCAGGAACAGCCGATGTGTTGGTGCTGGGCATGGGGGCTGATGGCCATACCGCGTCGTTGTTTCCTGATGCCCTCAACTTGGCTGACGCGCTGGACCGGCACAACAGCCAAACTTGCGTGGCGATGACGTTGAAGAACCCACCCGCTAGCGCGCCCTATGCGCGCCTCACGCAAACTTTGGCGCAAATTTTGTCGTCACGCCATATCGTGTTGCCACTCTCAGGTGCGGACAAGCTGCACACCTTGCAGCAAGCCTGGTCACACGCCACACCCAAACTGCCTATTTCTTTGGTCTTGCAGCAAAGCCAAACGCCGCTGGCGCTTTGGCTGGCTCACGAAGACCTTCTTGCTGAAAGTTCAACGACATGACCTCGCCACTTCACCCCACCCTTGCGGCAGTCACCGCCCGCATCGAACAACGCAGTGCCGTCACCCGCCAAGCCTACTTAGCCGTGGTCGCCCAAGCCAAAAAGCCAGGCCCCTACCGCGGTGGCATGGGATGCGCCAATGCAGCCCACGCTTATGCCGCCATGCCCGCCAACGACAAACTGGTGTTGCGCCAAGAACGGCAACCCAACCTCGGCGTGATCACCGCCTACAACGACATGCTGTCAGCCCATCAACCCTACGAGCACTACCCCGAAAAAATACGTGCTGCTGCGCGTGCCGCGGGCGCTACCGCGCAAGTTGCAGGCGGTGTGCCCGCCATGTGTGACGGCGTGACACAGGGCGAGGACGGCATGGAGCTGTCACTGTTCTCACGCGACGTGATTGCGTTAGCCACCGCCGTGGGTTTGTCGCACAACGTGTTTGATGCCGCGCTGTTCTTGGGCGTGTGCGACAAGATCGTGCCCGGCCTCTTGATGGGCGCCTTGCAATTTGGCCATCTGCCTGCGGTGTTTGTTCCCGCAGGCCCCATGACCTCAGGCTTGTCCAACGACGACAAAGCCAAGGTGCGTCAGCAATATGCGCAAGGCTTGGTCAGCCGCGAGGTGCTGCTCGAAGCTGAACAAGCCGCCTACCACAGCGCAGGCACTTGCACGTTTTATGGCACCGCCAACTCCAACCAAATGCTCATGGAAATCATGGGCCTGCATTTGCCCGGTTCCTCCTTTGTGAACCCCAGCACGCCCTTGCGTGAGGCCCTCACCGTCGAAGCGGTCAAGCGTGCGGTGGCGCTGTCCCAACAAGCAGACACCGGCGTGGGCCACCAGATCAACGCCCAGGTGATCGTCAATGGCATCGTCGGCTTGCTGGCCACGGGCGGGTCGACCAACCACACCTTGCACATCGTGGCCATGGCGCGTGCCGCGGGCCTGATCGTGAACTGGGACGACTTTGCCGAACTCTCGGCCTGCGTGCCTTTGCTGGCACGGGTGTACCCCAACGGCAGCGCCGATGTGAACCATTTCCAAGCCGCAGGCGGCATGGGCTTTTTGATCAGCCAATTGCTCAGTGCAGGCTTGTTGCACGAGGACGTGCACACCCTCATGGGCCAAGGCCTGCACCGCTACCGCGTGGAGCCTTGGCTCAACCAAGGCGTGTTGGCTTGGCGTGAGGTGCCAGCGCGATCGGCCGACGACGCCGTGTTGCGCCCCGTGACCCAGCCCTTCAGCGCCGATGGTGGCCTGCGTCTGTTGCAAGGCAATTTGGGCCGTGCCGTGGTGAAAGTGTCGGCCGTCAAGCCTGAGCACCGCCGCGTGCGCGCGCCGGCGGTCGTGGTGACCGATCAAAAGCAACTCACGGCGTTATTCAAACAAGGCCAGCTCGAACGTGACTTCATCGCCGTGGTGCGCAACCAAGGCCCACAAGCCAACGGCATGCCCGAGCTGCACCGGCTCACGCCGTCCTTGAGCGTGTTGCAAGACAAAGGCTTTCACGTGGCTTTGGTCACCGATGGCCGCATGTCGGGCGCCTCCGGCAAAGTGCCTGCTGCCATTCACCTGAGCCCCGAATCGGTCAACGGGGGCTTGATTGGCAAAGTGCAAGACGGCGACATGATCACGCTCGACTGCGACACGCAAACCCTCACCCTTGAGGTGAGCGAAGCCGAACTGGCCGCTCGCACCGCCCCCACGCCCGACTTGTCGGGCAACCAACACGGCACAGGGCGCGACCTCTTCGCCTTGTTCCGCACCAACGCCACTTTGGCGGAAGAAGGCGCCTCGCCTTTGTTCAGTCCTCTTTGATGCAACGCCTCTGCTATGACCTCAGCTAACCCCGCTTTCTCCCGGCCCGCCTTCACCTCACGCGTGGTGCCGGTCATCGTCATCACCCACCCCGACCAAGCCGTGCCCATGGCCCATGCGCTGCTCGAAGGTGGCATCGATGTGATGGAGATCACCCTGCGGCACGCCGCCGGACTGCCTGCCATCGAGCAAGTCGCCAAGCACGTGCCGCAGATGCAGGTGGGCGCAGGCACCGTCACACGCGCCGAAGAGATGGCCCGCGTTCAAGCCGCCGGAGCCCGCTTTGCGTTGTCGCCCGGCATGACCGAGG
>CANGML010000162.1 GCA_947454585.1 Comamonadaceae bacterium | reverse complement strand
TGAGCCCCAGCACCACAAATACAAAGATGAAGCAGGTCAAATAAAACGTGCCCATCAACTGACCGAGCGATAGCAGTGAGCCGACGCCGTATTTGCCAATGGTGAAGGCCATGGCACCAAACGCACCGATGGGCGCCACTTTCATGATGAGGCCCACGATGTCAAACAACACATGCGACAGCTTTTCAATCATGTCAAACACCAGCGTGCCGCGCCCCCCCACCTTGTGCAGCGCAAAACCAAACAGCACCGAGAACAACAGCACTTGCAAGATCTCGCCCTTGGCAAACGCATCGACCACCGAGGTGGGAATGATGTTCATCAAGAAGTCCACTGTGCCTTGCATCTTGCCTGGCGCGGTGTAGGCTGCAATGCTCTTGGTGTCGAGCGAGGCGGCGTCCACATGCATGCCCACGCCTGGCTGGACAAGGTTGACGATCACCAAGCCCAAGATCAGAGCCAGGGTGCTGACCACTTCAAAGTACAGCAGCGCTAAGCCACCGGTACTGCCGACCTTTTTCATGTCTTCCATGCCGGCGATGCCCACCACCACGGTACAGAAGATGATGGGCGCAATGATCATCTTGATGAGCTTGATGAAGCCATCGCCCAAGGGCTTCATGTCGGCGCCGACTTGCGGGTAGAAGTGGCCGAGCAAGACACCGACGACCACGGCGAACAGCACCTGGGCGTAAAGCGATTGGTAAAGAGGTTTTTTGTTGGATGAATTTGACATATAAAGTTCTAAGTAAAAACCTTAGCAATTTAACTGTCAAAGCGCTCCTTGTACATGTGGGTTTCCACATGGTTGAGGCGCATCAAACCCCGCGCGCGCGGTCCTCTTTGAATTGGGCACGGAATGCGCCGAACTGCCCTGCATCCAACGCGTCTCGCACTTCGCGCATCAGGTTGAGGTAGTAATGCAGGTTGTGCACCGTGGTCAGCATGGGCCCCAGCATTTCGCCGCAGCGGTCGAGGTGGTGCAAGTAGGCGCGGCTGAAGCCACCGCTGCTCGTGCCGTCGGGGCGTGTGTGGCCTGCGCAGGTGTAGCAGCTGCACGTGCTGTCGAGTGGGCCGTGGTCGGCCTTGTGGCGTGCGTTGCGCAGCTTCAAGTCGCCGTAGCGGGTAAAGATGGTGCCGTTGCGTGCGTTGCGTGTGGGCATGACGCAGTCGAACATGTCCACACCATCCGCCACACCTTGCACCAAGTCTTCGGGGGTCCCCACGCCCATCAGGTAGCGCGGTTTGTCTTGCGGCAAACGGTGCGGCGTGTGGGCCATGATCTCGCGCATCAGGTCTTTGGGCTCGCCCACGCTCACGCCGCCAATGGCGTAGCCGGGGAAGTTCATGGCCACCAAAGCGTCGAGCGACTCTTGGCGCAAGTGGGTGAACATGCCGCCCTGCACGATGCCAAACAGCGCGTTGGGGTTTTCTAAGCGGGCAAATTCTTGTTGGCTGCGCACAGCCCAGCGGCGGCTCATCTCCATGGATTGGCGCGCTTCAACCTCGGTGGTGAGGTGACCTTTGGTTTCATAGGGCGTGCACTCGTCGAGCTGCATCACGATGTCGCTGTTGAGCGTGGTTTGAATTTGCATGCTCACCTCGGGCGACATGAACAGCTTGTCGCCATTCACGGGCGAGGCAAAGGTCACACCTTCTTCGGTGATCTTGCGCATCGCGCCCAGCGACCACACTTGAAAACCACCGCTGTCGGTCAGGATGGGTTTGTTCCAGCGTTCAAAGCCATGCAGCCCGCCAAAGCTTTGCATCACATCCAGACCCGGGCGCATCCACAGGTGAAAGGTGTTGCCCAAAATGATTTGTGCGCCCATCTCTTCGAGACTGCGTGGCATCACGCCCTTGACCGTGCCGTAAGTGCCGACAGGCATGAAGATGGGCGTTTGCACCACGCCGTGGTTGAGGGTCAAGGTGCCTCGGCGCGCGTGGCTTGTGGGGTCGGTGTTGAGCCTGTCAAATTTGAGCATGGCAAAGATTGTAGGAGGGGGCAGTTGGCTTCGTTATATTTGAGGCATCAATAGCCAGGAGACGCCATGCGCGAGCAGCCGATTCATTGGGAAACAGGCGGCACCAGCCGAATCCCGTTTGCCGTGTACACCGATGAAGACCGCCACAAAAAGGAGCTGCAGCGCTTCTTTTATGAGAACCATTGGAGCTATGTGGGCCTCGAGGCTGAAATCCCCCAAGCAGGGGATTTCAAACGCACGGTGGTGGGCGAGCGTTCAGTCATCATGACGCGTGACAACGAGGGGCAGATTCACGTGGTCGAGAACGTCTGTGCCCATCGCGGCATGCAGTTTTGTCGCGAACGCCATGGCCATAAAAAAGAGTTTGTCTGTCCTTATCACCAATGGAGCTATAGCCTCAAGGGCGATTTGCAGGGCGTGCCATTTCGACGCGGCGTGCGCCAAGACGGCAAGGTCAACGGCGGCATGCCTGCTGACTTCGACCCCAAAGACCATGGTCTCACCGCCCTGAAAGTCGCTACCCGTGGCGGCGTGGTGTTCGCGTCGTTTGACCACCAGGTGGAGTCGCTGGAAGACTTCATGGGCCCAGCTATCCTCACCTACTTTGACCGCTTGTTCAACGGCCGCCAACTCAAGGTGTTGGGCTACAACCGCCAGCGTATTCCGGGCAACTGGAAGCTGATGCAAGAGAACATCAAGGACCCCTATCACCCCGGCCTGTTGCACACCTGGTTTGTCACCTTTGGTCTCTGGCGTGCGGACAATAAGAGTGAGCTGCGCATGGACGCGCATCACCGCCACGCCGCGATGATCTCGACCCGCGGCAGTGCAGGCGCTGCCTCCCAGGTCACGCAGGTGAGCAGCTTCAAAGAAAGCATGCAGCTCCACGACCCGAGCTTTCTGGACATCGTGCCCGAGGACTGGTGGCGGTTGGGGGCGACAACGCCGTCGCCGGGCCGCCCCAAGGCGGCGTTAGCCCCCTCGGGGGGCAGCGAAGGACACGAAGTGCAGAGCGTGGGGGCGACATCCATGCCAACGGCGGTGATGATGACGCTGTTCCCCAGCGTGATTTTTCAGCAGCAGGTCAACAGCGTGTCCACGCGCCACATCCAGCCTGACGGCCATGGCGCGTTTGACTTTGTCTGGACGCACTTTGGCTTTGAGGACGACACACCTGAGATGCACGAGCGTCGTCTGCGCCAGGCCAATTTGTTTGGCCCAGCCGGCTTTGTGAGCGCGGACGACGGCGAGGTGATTGAGTTCTCGCAGCAGGCGTTTGAAACCAAGCCCGAGCACCGAACCTTGGCCGAGTTGGGCGGACGCGAGGTGGGTGACACCGACCACATGGTGACCGAAACCCTGATTCGCGGCATGTACGAGTACTGGCGCAAAGTGATGGAGGCATGAACATGGTGAACTTTGAAACCCATCTGGCCTTGACCCAGCTCTACGCCGATTACGCTCTCGCCGTGGACAGCGGTCAGTGGGATCTATGGCCTGAGTTTTTTACCGAGGAATGCGTGTACAAACTCATCCCGCGTGAAAACCACGAGCGGGGCTTCCCGCTGTGCACCCTGTCCTTCAGCAGCAAGGGTATGTTGAAAGACCGTGTGTATGGCATTCAAGAAACGCTGTACCACGACCCGTATTACCAGCGCCATGTGGTGGGCGCGCCCGTGGTGCGCGAGGTGGTCGAGGGCCGTATTCATGCACAAGCCAATTACGCCGTCTTTCGCACCAAGCTGGACAAAGAAAGCACCGTGTTCAATGTGGGCCGCTACATCGACACCATTGTGCAAACACCTGAAGGCTTGAAGTTCGCCGAGCGCTTGTGTGTGTTCGACAGCGAAATGATCCCCAACTCCATCATCTACCCCATCTGACCCATGACCCACTGGACCGACGTGGCCGCCGAGGCCGATTTGTTTGAAGGCGCAGGCATTGCCGTGACCCCCGAGGGGCACGACATTGCCTTGTTCAGCGTGGAGGGTGACGTCTTCGCCATCAACAACCTCTGCACCCATGGCAACGCCAAGCTGTGCGATGGTTTTGTCGAAGGTGACCAGGTGGAATGCCCGTTCCACCAAGCCTTATTCAGTTTGCGCGATGGCTCCGTGCGCTGCGGGCCTGCCACAGAGCCGGTCAAGGCGTGGCCCGTCAAGATAGAAGCGGGGCGCGTCTATCTTCAGTTGGACTGACTGCGCTGCAACAACATGGCGTCGCCATAGCTGAAGAAACGGTAGTCATGGGCGATCGCGTGGCGATACAGGGCCCGAATCTGCTCATACCCCGCAAAGGCGCTGACCAGCATCATCAAGGTGCTCTTGGGCAAATGAAAGTTGGTGATCAACACATCCACTACTTTGAATTCAAAGCCAGGGGTGATGAAGATTTGCGTGTCGCCACAGGTCTGTCCGCTCTGCGCCCAGCTCTCTAAGGTGCGCACGCTGGTGGTGCCTACTGCCACCACGCGGCCGCCACGCGCGCGGCAATCCGCCATGGCTTGCAGGGTTTCGGGGGGGATGTTGTACCACTCGCTGTGCATGCGGTGTTCGGCCAAGTTCTCGGTCTTCACCGGTTGAAAGGTGCCCGCACCCACATGCAGCGTGACGCTGGCGCGTGCCACGCCTTGGGTTTCAAGGCCTTGAAGCACGCCTTCGTCAAAATGCAGGGCGGCGGTGGGGGCCGCCGCTGCGCCTGGGTGTTTGGCAAACACGGTTTGGTAACGGCGCTCGTCTTCGGCTT
>CANGML010000161.1 GCA_947454585.1 Comamonadaceae bacterium | reverse complement strand
CGACCTGCCCCAACGCTTGCACGAGTTTGATGCGGTCATCAGCTGTACCGCCAGTACCCTGCCCTTGATTGGCTTGGGCGCTGTCGAGCGTGCTTTGAGGTTGCGCAAACACCGACCCATGTTCATGGTCGACTTGGCGGTGCCACGTGACATTGAGCCCGAAGTGAAGTCCCTAGAAGACGTGTATCTCTACACGGTGGACGATTTGTCGTTGGTCGTGCAAACCGGCCAAGCCAACCGCCAAGCCGCGGTAGCGCAAGCCGAGGCCATCATCGATGCTGGTGTGCAAAGCTTTGAGCACTGGATGGACCAGCGCAGCAACGTGCCGCTGATTCAGCAACTCAATGCCCAAGCGGACGACTGGCGCAGCGCCGAGTTGGCACGCGCACGCAAGGCGATTGCCAAGGGTGACGATGTTGATGCCGTGCTGGACGCGCTGTCACGCGGCTTGATGCAAAAAATGCTGCATGGCGCCATGGCCGAGTTGCATGCGGGTGACACCGAGGCGCGTGAACGCGCACGTCACGCGATTGAGCATTTCTTTCTGCGCGGCAACCGTTAGGTGCTCAAGCCATGAAAGATTTTCTACGCGCTCAGCTGGAGCGCCACACCCAACGCTTGAACGAGCTCGACTTTTTGCTGTCGCGCGAAGACATCATGAAGGACATGACGCAGTTCTTGGCTTTGTCACGCGAGCACACCGATGTCACCGCCACGGCAGGCCGCTACGCCCGCTACCAACAGCGCGAAGCCGATGTGCAAGCGGCACAGCAGATGCTGCAAGAAGGCGGCGATGACGCCGACATGCGCGCCATGGCGGAAGAAGAAATGACTAGTGCACAAGCCGAACTGCTGCAACTCGAAGCCGAGTTGCAGCGCATGCTGCTGCCCAAAGACCCCGACGATGCACGCCCCGCGTTCGTCGAAATACGCGCGGGCACGGGGGGCGATGAATCGGCCCTGTTTGCGGCCGATTTGCTGCGCATGTACATGCGCTATGCCGAGCGACAGGGCTGGCGCACCGAGATCGTGAGCGAATCGCAAAGCGAACTGGGTGGCTACAAAGAGGTGGTGGTGCGTATGGACGGCGGCGCATCTGGCGATGGCGTGTACGGCTGGCTCAAGTTCGAATCGGGCGGCCACCGCGTGCAACGCGTGCCCGCTACCGAAACCCAAGGCCGCATCCACACCAGCGCATGCACCGTGGCGGTGTTGCCCGAGCCCGACGAAGCCGAGGCCATCAAAATCAACCCGTCGGATTTGCGCATTGACACCTACCGCGCCAGCGGTGCAGGCGGCCAGCACATCAACAAAACCGACTCGGCGGTGCGCATCACCCACTTGCCCACGGGCATCGTGGCTGAATGCCAAGATGGGCGCAGCCAACACAGCAACAAAGCACAAGCCTTGAAGGTGCTGACTGCGCGCATCCAAGAAAAAGACCGCGCCGAGCGCGCCGCCAAAGACGCCGCCATGCGCAAAGGCCTGATCGGCAGCGGCGACCGCAGCGACCGCATTCGCACGTACAACTTTCCGCAAGGGCGTTGGACGGACCACCGCATCAACCTCACGCTGTACAAACTCAACTTCATCATGGAAGGTGATTTGAGCGATGCCATGCACGCGTTGAAGCACGCCCACGAGGCCGAACAATTGGCTGCGTTAGAAGGCAATCCTTGAACGTGAGTCCAAGCCGTAACTTCACCGTGGCACAAGCCACGGCGTGGGCGCAGACCTTAGGGTTGCCGCGCCTTGAGGCGCAAGTGCTGTTGCTCCACGCCTTGGGTTGTGCACCGCACGACCGCGCCTGGCTGTTGACACATGGCGATGACCCGCTGGATGCCGCCACACACGCCACTTTTGCAAACCACACACAGCGCCGCTTGAACACCGAGCCAGTGGCCTACATCACCGGTCAAAAAGAGTTTTTTGGCTTGACCCTACACGTAGACCCGCGTGTGCTCGATCCACGGGCCGACACCGAAACCCTGGTGGAGTGGGCCTTGTCCTGTCTGGCCGATGTGCCCACGCCGCAGGTGGTGGACCTGGGCACGGGCAGTGGCGCCATTGCTTTGGCGCTGAAACACACACGCCACGACGCCGTGGTGCTGGCAGTAGACGCCAGCGCCGACGCGTTGACCGTCGCCAGCAACAATGCGAAGCGGTTGGGGCTGGCCGTGGGCTTTCATCACGGGTCTTGGTTGACGCCCTTGGCATTGCACACCTTTGACGCCATCGTGTCTAACCCGCCCTATGTGGCAAGTGACGATGCACACCTGACGGCCTTGACGCACGAGCCGTTGTCGGCCCTCGCCTCTGGCCTTGATGGGCTGGACGACATTCGCACCATCGTGCGCCAGTCCAGCCAACACCTCAAACCCGGCGGCTGGCTGCTGCTGGAACACGGCTTTGACCAAGCCCATGCTGTGCAAACCTTGCTAGGCAACCAAGGATTTGTGAAGGTACAAAGCCGTCATGACCTTGCGGGAATCTTGCGCTGCAGCGGTGGACAATGGCCAACAGTGAAATAATGAACTTTTGATTTGGAGATAACCCATGAGTGACGCACAACAACGCATTGATGAATTGGTGAAGGGCAACGAGGTCTTGCTCTTCATGAAAGGCAGCGCGAGCTTTCCCATGTGTGGTTTTTCGGGCCGTGCGGTGCAGGTGCTGAAAGCTTGCGGCGTGGACCCCAAGGCCATCAAAACGGTGAACGTGTTGGACGACGCCGAGATTCGTCAAGGCATCAAGGAATACAGCAACTGGCCCACCATTCCTCAGCTCTACATCAAGGGCGAGTTCATTGGCGGCTCCGACATCATGATGGAAATGTATGAGTCAGGCGAGTTGCACAAGGTCATCAACGGCTGATGGCACTCACAACGCAGCGGGCTTTTTATTTCACAGGCATCAAGATCTGATCAGTTTTGCAATCCGGGTTGCCATAGCGCTGCCCGCATAAGTTGGTTGCACATGACTGGATGGCCATTTTTCGGACAGACTCGTTCTGGTCAATCACGACCATTTCTCGGTAGGGAATGTACTCAGGCCGTGTGATGTCATTGCACACTCGCTCTCCACCGCACGATAGGCTGGGGTGGCACAGCCTATTAACAGCACGGTTGCCAACATGAGCACAGCCGCTTTCATTGCCACCCCTTTTGCGCTGTCAACACAGCATTTGGATAGTGCATCAGACCTCGACTGCCGTTGTAGCGGCCCAGTGCCAAAGTCAGGTTGCCGTTTTCAACGTTCAAGTAGTGCCGCAAGATGACGCAGCCAAACCGTAAATTGGCTTGCGCTTGAAACAGCACACGGGCATCGCCCTCTCCCAACACACGCGTCCAAAATGGCATGACCTGCATGAAGCCACGCGCGCCGACGCTGCTGATGGCGAATTTGCGAAAACCACTCTCCACTTGAATGAGCCCCAACACCAGAGAGGGGTCGAGACCCGCACGCTGGCTTTCGTACCAAACGGTTTGCAAAAACTCACGACGCAAGTGCGGGCTGGCCAGCTCGTGCGCCAGCACATCGGGGCTGCTGTTAGGCGCTGCGGCAATGGCCACATGGGATGGCGCGGGGTTGCCCTTGCGATGTTGCAATTGTTTGTCTAGACGTGCCTCGCTGAGCGTGAGCCATTGCTGAAATGCGTTAGCAGTTTTCACATCGGCATGGACCAGTGTGGGCGGTCCCGAGGGATGCACTGCGGCGCTGAGTGCGGTGCGCACCGAATCGATAAGCGGCTCTTCTTGCTGATTGCCCGCGCTGGCCGATGCGCTGACCAAGAGCAGGCACACAAACAGCCCCCACCACACACGACTGAACAGACGCACGTGGTGGGTCATCGTCATGACAAACCGAGTTGAGCCTTCACATGCACCAACACCTCAGCCAACGCTACTTTGGTGGATCCGCTGTCGCGGCGGTGTTGGTACTCGACCATGCCGTCTTTCAAGCCTTTGTCGCCGATGGTGACGCGGTGTGGCACACCGATCAATTCCCAATCAGCAAACATGGCGCCGGGGCGCTCGCCACGGTCGTCCAAGATCACGTCGACACCCAAAGCCAACAGGTCTGCGTAGAGCTGGAAGGCGGCGGCTTTGACGTCTTCGCTGCGGTCCATGTTCACGGGACACACCACCACAGTGAAGGGCGCAATCGCATCGGGCCAAATGATGCCGCGCTCGTCGTGGTTTTGTTCAATGGCAGCAGCAGGCAAACGCGTCACGCCAATACCGTAACACCCCATTTCCATGAATTGAGGTTTGCCGTTCACGTCCAAGAAAGTGGCGTTCATCGCTTGGCTGTACTTGGTGCCGAGGTAGAACACGTGGCCCACTTCGATGCCACGCTCAATCGCGAGCACGCCTTGGCCATCGGGCGAGGCATCGCCCGCAACGACGTTACGGATGTCGGCCACCATGTCGGGCTCAGCCACATCGCGCGCCCAGTTCACGCCGGTCATGTGGAAGTCCACCTCATTCGCACCGCAAATCCAGTTGCTCATCACCGCCACATCCCGGTCGGCCACGATTTTCAAAGGCTGTTTCAAATTGACGGGCCCGAGGTAACCTGGCTTGCAGCCGAAGTGGTCGTCGATTTCCTGCGTGGTAGCAAAGCGGAAGCCTCCTTCAAAGCCCGGCAGCTTGCCGACTTTGACTTCGTTCATGTCGTGGTCGCCGCGCAAGAGTAAGAGCCATACCTGTGATGTGACGACTTCGCCTTTGTCGTTGAGCGT
>CANGML010000160.1 GCA_947454585.1 Comamonadaceae bacterium | reverse complement strand
CGCCAAAGAGCTGCGCCCCACCAGCGTGGTGACTTTCATGTCGCAACGTCGCGAAGCGGTGGAAGAAGCCTTCGCGGGCGACATCATCGGCTTCACCACGCACGGCGGTGTGCAACTGGGCGACACCATCACCGATGGGCCCGCACTGCAATTCACGGGTTTGCCGTTCTTCGCGCCCGAGTTGTTCATGACCGTGATTTTGAAAAACCCACTGCGCACCAAGCAACTGCAACAGGGCTTGGACCAGCTGGGTGAAGAAGGTGCGATCCAAGTGTTCAAACCCGAAGCCGGCGGCGCCATGCTGCTGGGTGCGGTTGGCCAGTTGCAGTTTGAAGTGGTGCAACACCGCTTGAAAGCCGAGTACGACTGCGATGTGAAGCTGGAGAGCTGCCAATACACGGGTGCCCGTTGGATCACCGCGGACACCCCGGCTGAGCTGCGCGAGTTCACCTATGCGTATCCGCAGCGCATGGCCTTGGATGCGGCCAACACCCTGGCTTATTTGTGTACCTCGCCGTATGACGTGCGCTTGGCGCAAGAGCGGTTTCCGAAGGTTCATTTCCATCCGCTGCGGGAGCATGCTGGACTGGCGCTTTCTACGGCTGGGTGAGTCTTACTTTTGGAGAGAAGAGAGGCTCAGTGGCATTGCCCTAGGCTCCTCTTCGCTGCGCTCAGCATGTCGCTACGGGCAACACCACTGAGCCTCTCTTCTCATTGCATTTTGTCGCGACGCGCCAACGCAGGAAACAACTTCACCCAAGCCACAGCCACCATCACCGTACCCACCCCACCACTGACGACCGACACCACAGGCCCCCACAAGGCCGCTACAGCGCCCGATTCAAACTCACCCAGTTGGTTGGACGCCCCAATGAAAATGGTGTTCACAGCGGCCACACGGCCACGGATCTCGTCAGGTGTTTGCAATTGCATCAAGGTCAAACGCGTGACCACGCTGATGTTGTCAGCCGCGCCCGTGACGGCCAAGGCCAGCAGCGACAAGCCGAAGTGGTTGGAAAAACCAAACACCACGGTGGCGACACCAAACACCGCCACCGCACCGAGCAAGGTGTAGCCCACATGACGGCGCAAGGGCCAGCGCAACATGGCGAACGACATCAGCAATGCGCCGGCCGCAGGCGCGGCTCGCAACAGGCCTAAGCCCTCAGGCCCCGTATGCAAAATATCACGCGCATAAATAGGCAGCAAGGCGGTGGCACCGCCCAACAGCACGGCGAACAAATCCAAGGAAGTCGCCCCCAGCAAAATTTTGTTCTGCCACACAAAAGTGACACCTGCCATGGCAGAAGCCCAAGACACCGCCTCTTGCGTGGCGTGATGCACATACCGAACCGTCAAGGTGAGTAGGCTTGCCAACAACATCATCACCACGCAAACGGCGTACACCGTCAATGGGCCGTGCGCGTAAAGCACACCGCCAAGGGCCGGTCCACCGATGGTGCCCGCTTGCAGGGCACTTGAGCCCAAGGCCACACCGCGCTGCAACAAGTTGGCGGGCAACAACATGGGCGCGAGCGCTTGTTGTGCGGGCATTTGGAAAGCCCGCGTGCTCCCCAACACCACCGAAAGCCACAAGAGCAAGTCACGACTGACAAACGCGTCCAGCGTGGCCCAGACCAAGCACGCCGACACGGCGGCTTGAATCGCCATGCATGTCGCGAACAGCCGCCCCCGATGTACACGGTCTGCCACATGGCCCGCCGGGAGCGTCAGCAGCAAGGCAGGCACAAACTGAAACAAGCCGACGAGCCCTAAGTCCCAGGCACTGTCGGTCAGGTCATACATGTGCCAGGCCAAGGCCACCATCAGCATTTGGCTGGCCGTGACCACCAAAAAACGCGCACACGTGAAACGCACAAAGCTGCGGTGGGTGAGCAAATTTTTTAAGGTCGCCATCGTCAAACCCTTGCCAACACAGGCTCCAAGGCCACGCCGGTGTGGGTGCGCAACGCCACCACCCCCTCGGGCGTATCCGCGGCGACGATCAGGCCACCACCATCGCCGCCTTCGGGGCCGAGGTCAACGATCCAATCGGCTTCGGCAATCACGTCGAGGTCGTGTTCGATCACCACCACGCTGTGGCCACCATCGACCAAACGGTGCAACACGCGAATCAGCTTGTCCACATCGGCCATGTGCAGCCCCACCGTGGGCTCGTCCAACACATACAGCGTGTGCGGGGCTTTGTTGCCTCGACGGGTCACGTCGTCGCGCACCTTGCTGAGCTCGGTCACGAGCTTGATGCGTTGTGCTTCGCCACCACTTAAGGTGGGTGAAGGCTGACCCAGGGTGAGGTAACCCAGCCCCACATCTTTGAGCAGCTGCAAGGGGTGCGCGATATTGGGCATGGTGGCGAAGAATGCCACCGCCTCGTCCACTTCCATCTGCAACACATCGCCAATGCTTTTGCCGCGCCAGCTCACCGCCAAGGTTTCGGGGTTGAAGCGTGCGCCACGACAGGTTTCGCAGGGCACCTTCACATCGGGCAAAAAGCTCATCTCAATCGTGCGCAGGCCTTGGCCTTCGCACGTGTGGCAACGGCCTTCGCCGGTGTTGAAGCTGAAGCGACCCGCGCCATAGCCACGCGCTTTGGCCTCCAGTGTTTCGGCAAACAACTTGCGAATCGTGTCCCAAAAACCAATGTAGGTGGCGGGGCAGCTGCGCGGTGTTTTGCCAATCGGCGTTTGATCCACCTCCAGCACGCGGTCGATGGTTTGGTAGCCATCCAACCCTGTGCACCCCACCCACGCCGGATGCTTGCCTTCTTCGTCCAGCTTGCGCCCCGCCTGCGTCGAACGCTGCGCCACCGCAGCCGCCACGTTGTGCAACAACACATCACGCGCCAGCGTGGACTTGCCCGAACCCGATACGCCCGTCACCGCCACCAAGCGCTTGAGCGGAATGTCCACACTCACGTCGTTCAGGTTGTGCAACGATGCACCTTCGAGCGACAACCACTGAAGCACAGCCGCGTCAACCGCCGCATCTTCAGCAACAGGCACAGCTGCCTTGCGCTTGCCCACCTTCGCGGAGGATGAGGCGTTGCCGGGTGACGATTTTGGCTCGCCGTATGAGGAACCCGGCAATGCCTCATCCTTCGGAGCGTGCGAGGCTGACATGAAAGCGGCTAACGCTTCTTCAGACACAGGCCGTCGCGCTTGCAAGGGATGGCGCATCGCATGCAGCAAGTAACGGCCCGTTTGCGACTCCGCTTCATCAGTGATGTCCTTGACCGAGCCCTCTGCCATCAAACGCCCGCCCCGCTTGCCGGCGCTAGGCCCAATGTCGATGATGTGATCGGCACGGCGAATCGTGTCTTCATCGTGTTCCACCACCACCAAGGTGTTGCCCTTGTCGCTGAGCAAGTGCAGCGCGTTCAACAAGATTTGGTTGTCACGCGCATGCAAACCAATCGTGGGCTCGTCCAACACATAACAAACACCTTGCAAATTGCTGCCGAGTTGTGCGGCCAAGCGAATGCGCTGGGCCTCACCGCCACTGAGCGTGGGCGCGCCGCGGTCGAGCGTGAGGTAATTCAAGCCCACTTGTTCCAAGAATTCCAAACGGCTCTTGATTTCGGGCAACAGGTCGCGTGCGATGTCGGCATCACGGCCCGTCATCGCAAGTTTTTCCACCCATTTACGAATCTCGGTCACGCTCAAGCGTGCGATATCGGTGATGCCGACGCCTGCAAACTTCACAGCGCGCGCGGTGGCATTTAAGCGCGTGCCTTCACAGGTAGGACAAGCCACGTCGGCGAGATCATCCACCTCGGGCTCGGCGAAAGTCTGCTCACGGCCTTTGTCCTTGTCGTCACGCACGGAGTCGTCCAACACTTGGCGTTGGTCTTTGTTGAGCTTCACGCCAGTGCCCACGCAGTCGGGGCACCAGCCGTGTTTGCTGTTGTACGAGAACAGGCGCGGATCCAGCTCGGCATAAGAAGTGCTGCACACCGGGCAGGCACGCAAGGTGGAGAACGCATCCAAGCGACCAATGCTGTTGGTGTCTGTGCCCGCCGCCATCGCCTCGCGCAAACCATCGAGTTGACTCAACACATGCACCACGCCTTTGCCGTGCTCCAGTGCCGTCGTCAGCGCTTGGCGCAAGGCCATCTCATTCTGTGCCGACACCTCGAGGCTGGCCACGGGCAACTCAATCGTGTGTTCTTTGAAACGGTCCAAGCGCGGAAAGCCATTGGTGGGCAAAAAGTGCCCATCCACACGCAAGTGGGTATAGCCGCGTGGGCGCGCCCAATCTGCCAGCTCGGTGTAGACGCCTTTGCGGTTCATCACCAGCGGACTCATCAAGCCGATGTGTTGGCCTTTGAAGTCACGCATCAGCTGTGCCGCGATACGATCAGCCGTTTGCGGCTGCACCGCCGCCCCATCGTGCGTGCAATGCTGCGTGCCCAGCTTCACGTACAACAAACGCAAGAAATGCCACACCTCGGTGGTGGTCCCCACAGTGGACTTGCGGCCACCCCGGCTCAAGCGCTGCTCAATCGCCACCGTCGGCGGGATGCCATACACCGCATCCACTTCTGGGCGGCCTGCCGGTTGCACGATGCTGCGCGCATAAGCGTTGAGACTTTCCAAGTAACGGCGCTGGCCCTCGTTGAACAAAATGTCAAACGCGAGCGTGGACTTGCCCGACCCCGACACCCCTGTGATGACGTTGAACTTGCCACGCGGAATGTCCACACTCAAGCTCTTCAGGTTGTGCTCCTTGGCGTTGATGATTTGAATAGAGCCTTCACCCAT
>CANGML010000159.1 GCA_947454585.1 Comamonadaceae bacterium | reverse complement strand
TTCAACAACATCGTGTTGCGCATGAAGCAAATCAACCCCGACATCGTGATTCCCGCCAACTACTACAACGAGTACGCCTTGTTGGTGCGCACCATGCAACAGCAAAAAGTCGTGCCTAAAGCCATCTACTCGGTCTTGGGTGGTGCGGCCTCCAGCTACAAGTTTGTCAAAGAGTTCCCCGAAGCCGCCAACGGCATCATCGACTGCAACCATTGGTTCAACCCACGCGACAAGCGTTCGTTGGAATTGAAGAAACGCGTCGAAGCCAAAGGCTTGTTCTTCAGCTACGAAGTCTTCATGGCTTACACCGCCATGCGTTTGTTGGCGGACGCGATGGAACGCGCCAAGTCGACCGACCGTGCGGCCATCATCGACGCCTTGAACAAGAGCACCTTCTCGGATCACATCATGCCGTACGGCACGACCCAGTTTGTGAACGGTCAAAACATGGGCGCCCAGCCCTTGATGACCCAAGTGGTCAAAGGCGACATCAAGGTGATCATCCCGCGTGACTACCGCGAAGTCGAACCCGTCTTCCCGTTGAAGGCCTAAGTACCACCACTCGCTCACGCCATGTTTGATTTGTCCATCTTGTTTGCCTCGGTGCTCAACGGCATCACCACCGGTGCTGTGTATGCCTTGATTGCGCTGGGTTTGACACTGATCTATGGCGTGCTGCACATCATCAACTTCGCCCACGGGGCGTCGTTGATGGTGGCGTTGTACGGTGTTTATTTCTTAAAAGAACAACTCGGCATCGACCCCTATTTGGCCTTGCCCATCATGGTGCCCGCCATGTTTGCGTTCGGCTATGTGCTGCAACGCGGTGTGATCAACCGCGCCAGCCATGGCAAAGATGAAAACATCTTGCTGGTGACGCTGGGGATTTCCATCATGTTGGAAAACCTTGCCTTGCTATTTTTCAAATCTGACACCCGCAACATCGAGACCGCTTACACCCTCACCACCCTCAGCATTGGCCCGGCCATGATTGCGCTGCCCAAGCTGGTGTCATTCGCTGGCGCCTTGGTGGTGTCGGCCGTGCTGTTGGCCGTGATGCGCTACACCGACCTCGGTCGCGCCATCCGCGCCGTGGCCAAAGAAAAGCATGGCGCACGTTTGATGGGTATTGATGTGGACCATGTCTACGCCATGTGTTTTGGCATGGGCCTCGCCTGCTTGGGCGCTGCCGCTTGCTTCTTGTTACCCGCTTATTACGTCAATCCTTTGGTGGGCAGCGGCTTTGTGTTGGTCGCCTTCACCATCGTGGTGCTGGGCGGCATGGGCAGCTTTGTCGGCGCCTTGATCGGTGGCTTGCTGATTGGCGTGGTCGAGTCCATCGGCGGCTTGTATCTGGGTGAGTCGCTGGGACAGGTGGGCATTTTTGCCATCTTCATTGCGGTGTTGTTGTTGCGTCCGCAAGGCTTGTTTGGAGCACGCGCATGAAAGATGTCGGTGCGATCGCGCTGTTTGTGCTGCTGGTCGGCAGCATTCCCTGGGTCACCGAGTCGGGCGTCGTCCTGAACTTTGTGATGATGGCTTTGTACGCCTGCTTGCTCGCGCAAGCCTGGAACGTGCTGGGTGGTTTTGGGGGGCAATTCTCATTTGGCCATGCGCTGTTTTTTGGCACGGGCGCCTATGTGCAAGTGATGGCCCAAGTGCATGCCGGTTGGAACCCTTGGTACACCTTGGCCTTGGCCATGGCCATGAGTGCGCTGGTGGGTTGCATGGTCGGCGCTGTGTCGTTTCGCTACGGCTTGAAAGGCTCTTACTTTGCCTTGGTCACCCTGGCTTTTGCGGAGGTGTTTCGCATCGTCGCGCTGTCCGTGCCGTTCACCGGGGCGGGCGTTGGCTTGATGCTGCCCTTGAACGAGTCGATCAGTAACATGCAGTTTGCCTCGCGCGCCGGCTATGTCTGGCTCATTTTGGGCTTGGTCACCCTGGCCCTGTGTACCACCGCTTGGTTACGTCACTCGCGCTTTGGCGCTTACTTGCAAGCCGTGCGTGACAACGAAGATGCCGCCCGCGCTGTCGGCGTGAACCCCTTCAAGGTCAAACTGTGGGCCACCGTAATTTCTGGCGGATTGATGGGCGCCGGTGGCGCGTTTTATGTGCAAGTGTTTCAGTACATCGACCCCGGCTTGGGTTTTGGCCCGCACACCTCGGTGGAAGCGCTGGTGGGCGCCATCGTCGGGGGCATGGGCACGCTGTGGGGCCCGGTCGTCGGCGCCCTCGCCTTGCATGTGTTGGCGGACCTCACGCGTAATTTGTTTGGTCAGTTGCCAGGCATCAACATGGTGGTCTACGGTTGTGTGCTGGTGTTGATCGTCATGTTCCTGCCCCGAGGTGTGGCGGGCTTAGGCCAACGCTGGTTCAAGAAAACCAAGGGGGGCGCATGAGCTTGCTCCAAGTCAACCATGTTTCGCGTGCCTTTGGTGGTTTGCGCGCCGTGCAAGATGTGAGTCTGGATGTGCCCGAGGGCAGCCTGACCGCCTTGATCGGCCCTAACGGTGCGGGCAAAACCACGCTGTTCGCGCTCATGTCTGGTTTTTTGGTGCCCGACAGCGGTCACGTGGTGTTTGACGGTGTCGACATCACGGGCCAAGCGCCGCACCTCAACGCGGCGCTCGGGCTCACACGGACATTCCAAATCGTGCAGCCTTTTGCCGCACAAACTGTGCGCGAGAACATCGCGGTGGGCGCGCATCTGCAACACGCCGATCGCCGCGCAGCGCTGCATGCGGCAGAAGCGGTAGCGGCGCGTGTGGGCCTGGAGTCTCAACTCGACAAACCCGCCAGCGACCTGACGGTGGCGGGACGCAAACGCTTGGAACTGGCTCGCGCGCTCGCGACGCAACCCAAGCTGCTGCTGCTCGACGAGGTGCTGGCCGGGTTGAACCCACAAGAAATTCAAGACATGCTGCCCGTGGTGCGCGGCATCGTCGCCAGCGGCGTCACCGTGTTGATGATTGAGCATGTCATGCAAGCCGTGATGAACTTGGCAGACCATGTGTGGGTGTTGGCCCAAGGCCAAATGATTGCGCAAGGTGCGCCCCATGAGGTGACACAAAACCCGCAAGTGATTGAAGCCTACTTAGGCCATGGCACCGCTGCCCGTCTGCGTCAAATACAGGTGGAGGCCCCGCGATGAACCCCTTATTGAGCATCCAAGGATTGCGTGCCGGTTATGGTGCCGTCGAGGTGTTGCGCGGTGTCGATCTGCACATCGCGCCCGGCGAACTGGTGGCCTTGCTAGGCAGCAACGGCGCGGGTAAAACCACGCTCAACTCGGTGGTCTCTGGGCTTGTACCTACGTGGGCAGGCCGTGTGCAGTTCGACGGCCAAGACCTCACGGGCGCCCACTACCGGCGCGTGGTGCAAGCCGGCTTGATCCAAGTGCCTGAAGGGCGAAAAGTGTTTCCCAACCTCTCGGTCTTGGAGAACCTCGAGCTCGGTGCCTTCACACGGGCACGCGCGCGACGTGCAGAGAATTTGGCCCATGTGTTTGACACCTTCCCGCGCTTGCGCGAACGTCAAACCCAGCTGGCTGGCACCATGAGCGGTGGCGAACAACAAATGCTGGCCATTGGACGTGGCCTCATGGCCGAGCCCAAGCTATTGATCTTGGACGAGCCCTCCTTGGGTTTGTCCCCTTTGCTGGTCGAGGAAATGTTCAACCTCATCGCGCAATTACGCGCCGACGGTTTGGCCGTCCTGTTGGTCGAACAAAACGTGGTGCAGTCACTGGCCATCGCCGATCGCGCCTATGTGATGGAAAACGGCAGCATCCGCTTCTCCGGTACCTCCGCTGAGCTGCTGGCCAGCGACACCCTGCGCCAAGCCTACTTGGGCGTTTGAGACCCACATGCCGCACGCTCGCTTGAAAAGCCTGTTGCTCCTGCTTGCCTCTTGCACGGGGCTGCTGATGTGCGCCTCCACTTGGGCGCAAAGCGCCGTGACGCCCCTCGCCCCTGTGCGCATTTTGGTCGGCGCC
This sequence comes from Comamonadaceae bacterium, assembly GCA_947454585.1. Taxonomy (GTDB): domain Bacteria; phylum Pseudomonadota; class Gammaproteobacteria; order Burkholderiales; family Burkholderiaceae_C; genus Limnohabitans. The sequence continues at coordinate 800 of CANGML010000159.1, read as the reverse complement.
CCCGCCGGTGGCAGCACCGACACCATGGCCCGCGCCGTCGCGCAAGCGATGGGTCAACAACTGGGCCGAACTGTGATGGTTGACAACCGTCCGGGCGCGGGCGGCAACCTCGCAGCCGAGGCCGTGGCGCGTGCCACGCCTGATGGCCACACCTTGTTGATGAGCTTCACCAGCCACGCCATCAATGCCTCGCTCTACCCGCGCTTATCCTTTGACCCCGTCAAAGATTTCACCCCCTTGACCCTGGTCTCCACCTCGCCCTCGGTGTTGGTGGCTCATCCTTCCTTGCCGGCGAACAACGTGGCCGAGCTCATCGCCTTGGCCAAAAGCAAACCCGGCCAACTCAACTTCGCCATAGGTGCTTTGGGCTCCTCGCTGCATTTGGCAGGTGAAGCCTTCAAGCTCAAAGCGGGGGTGTACATCGTCAACATCCCGTACCGAGGTACGGCACCTGCGGTGCAAGATGTGCTGGCAGGACAAGTCGAGTTGATGTTTGCCGCAGTCGGCAATGTCCAGCAACACATCCGCGCCGGCAAACTCAAGGCCTTGGGCGTGACCAGCACCCATCGCCTAGCCGCCTTACCCGATGTGCCCAGCATCGCCGACACCTTGCCTGGCTTTGAGTCGAGCGCTTGGTTTGGCCTGTTTGGTCCTGCGAAATTAACGCCCGATGTGCTGCGCACCTGGAGTGATGCCGCACGCGCCGCCGTGCAAAGCCCCGAGGTACGCAAACGCATCGAAGCCGAAGGTGCCACGGTAGTGGGCAACAGCCCGCCAGAATTTGCGCGCTTTGTGGTGGC
>CANGML010000158.1 GCA_947454585.1 Comamonadaceae bacterium | reverse complement strand
TGGGGGTTGATCACCAAGGTGCCGTCAAAACCCAACAACAAGGTGTAGCCGTCGGGCTCGGCCGAGGCCACCATCTGCGTACCGATGTTGCCCGAGGCACCGGGTTTGTTGTCCACCACCACTTGTTGGCCCAAGCGCTTGGAGAGTTGTTCTGCAATCAATCGCCCGCTGGTGTCGGTCACGCCGCCAGGGGTGAAGGGCACCACCAAGCGGATCGGCTTGTTCGGGTAAGCCTGGGCCAACGCGGGCGGCGCAGACCAGGCCATGACCACAGCCAGGGCACTGGCGCACGCCAGCAGGAGCCCGTGGCGCCTAGGGTTGGACTTAGGGTGTCGCAAACGTTCACGAAAGACAGCGGGGTAGGTTTTCATACAGAACAATAGGCAAAAACTGAAGACCAAATCATCTTAGCCAAAGTCTGCTTTTGGCAGCATCGGAGGAACCCGTGGACTTACAACTTCAAGCCAAACATGTTCTCATCACTGGAGGCAGCAAGGGCATTGGCCTCGCGTGTGCGCGTGGCTTTTTGCAAGAGGGCGCTCATGTCTCTTTGGTGTCAAGGCAAACCACCCATTTGCAGCACGCCCAGCAGGTGCTGCTGGCCGAATTCCCGCAAGCCCAGGTGTTCACCTTTGCGGCGGACTTGACGCAAGCGGACTTGGCGCTGGCGGCCTTAGTGGCTGCCGAGCAAGCGCTGGGCCCCGTCGATGTGTTGGTGAACTCCGCGGGCGCCGCCAAGCGCACGCCGCTGGATGAGCTCACGCCGCAAGTGTGGGCGGACGCCATGCAAGCCAAATATTTCACCTACATCAACATCATCGACCCCACCATCAAGCGCATGGCACAACGCCGCTCGGGTTCGGTGATCAACATTGTGGGCAATGGCGGCAAGGTCGCCAGCCCCACACATTTGGCAGGCGGCTCGGCCAATGCCGCGCTGCTGCTGGCCAGCGTGGGCTTGGCCAATGCCTATGCCTCACAAGGCGTTCGCGTGAATGCCATCAACCCGGGCTTGACCTTGACCGACCGCTTGCAAGAAGGCTTCAAGGCCGATGCGCGCATGCGAGGCATCAGCATGGACGAGGTCTTGAACCAAGCGATTGCCAAGATGCCCTTGGGCCGTATCGCCAGCCCCGAAGAAATCGCGAATGCGGTTTTATTCCTCGCGTCAAGCAAGGCCAGTTACGTGACGGGCATTTGCATGAGCATGGACGGCGCGCTCAACCCGATCGTGGTTTAAGCCGTCTCGGCGAGCACCGGCGCATCCACGTTGATGGCCGAGCCCAAGCCCAGGGCTTGGTTGACACGCGGCATGACCTCATTGGCCATCAACTCCATCGAGCGACGACCCAACTTGGGATCGACCAAGTCCATGCCGGCATAAACAATCTCGCCAAATGGGCCGACCTTCTCACGCATCGCGAGGATTTTGTCGACCACCTCATTCACGGTGCCGCTGATGACCAACTCGTCGAGCAAGCGGTCCAGCGTGACGTGGCTGTCGTCTTCGTCCATGTGCTTTTTAAAGATGACGTGACGTTTGGACATCATCATCTTGGTCAACATCTGGCGGTAGTAATAACGGTAGGGGCTGTTCGCATCGGCGCGGCCATAACGGTTGGCTGTGGCCGCGTCATCGCTGACAAAAATCGTGCGTGCCACACGCCAGTCGGCCGAGTTAGCCACTTGGCCGACCGAGGCCTTGCCTTCGCAGTAGTTGTCCCAATGGCTGTTCAGCCAGTGGTCCATCAGGAAGTTGGCCGACATGGGGTGAAAGTTGCGCTTGCCCATGGCGATCACGCCTTTGGAGAAAGGCGCGACCACGGTGCCCACAATTTCTGGCAAGCGTTTTTGGAAGGGTTTCATCAGCTCACCCCGACCAATTGCAGGGACCGAGGTGACTTGGGTGGAGACCTTGAAGCGGTTGTCTGGAAACTCAATGTTGTAGGGCGGCTCACGCTCCCAGATCGCCAAAATCACATCAATGGCTTCAGCAAACAGTTTGTTGCGGTCTTGGTCCAGAATGCCCAGGGCCTCTGCGTCTGAGGCCAAGGCGCCGGGGCTGATGCCAAAAATAAATCGACCTTTGGCGAGGTGATCAAACATGGCAGCCTGCGACGCCAGCAGCGTGGGATGTGAGTGCGACAAGTTAGACGTGCCACTGCCGAGCAAGATGTTTTTGGTCTCAGGAATCAAGGTCGCCAAGAACAGCAAGCTGTTGGTGACGTTCTCCGCTTTGTCGGTCAAATGCTCGCCCACGAAGGCGTCGTAAAAGCCCAACTGATCAGCGAAGATGATGGTCTGCCTGTCCTCATGCAGTGTCTCTGTCGTGTCCCGCTCTAAGGGGTGCAGTGGCATGGTGAAGTAGCCTAATCGCATGATGTGATCCTGATGGTTGATTGAAAAGCGGGTTGCTATTTTTGATTCCAGCATACGGAATTTTTGGGAGACCCCCTGTCACCTGTTTGCCACCGAACGGGCTTACCCGATTGCCAATCCAAAAACCTCCACACATACTGATTGGCAATTGGGTGGCAGACACCCACGCCATGAGACACGAAAGGGCCATACACATGCGATGGATTTGTCAACGCAGCTGGATCGCGGGCTTGGGCTTGGCTTGGCTCACGACGGTCAGCCTGTCCTCCGCGCACGCCCAAAGCTACCCACAACGCCCGATCAAAGCCATCGTGCCTTATGCCGCCGGTGGCTTTTCCGACCAAGCCAGCCGCATCATTGCCGAAGCGATGTCGCGCAACTTGGGGCAAAACATCGTGATCGAGAACCGCGCGGGCGGCGGCGGCCGCATCGGCAGCGAAGCCATCACCAAAATGCCAGCCGACGGCTACCAATTGCTGATGACGACCAATGGCACCAAAACCTATATGGCGGTGGTCGAAAAATCCTTGTCCTACGACCCCGTGAATGACTTCACGCCCATCTCCTTGGTGGGGAAATATGGTCTGTTGATGGTGGTCAACCCCTCGGTGCCCGCCAAAACTCTGCCTGAATTCTTGGCCTACGCGCGCGACCCCAAAAATAAGGGCAAGCTCAACTACGCCTCATCCGGCATGGGCAGCGGCCTGCACTTTGCGGGTGAATTGTTCAACGCCATGGGCAAAGTTGACATGGTGCATGTGCCTTACAAAGGCTCAGGCCCCGGCATGCAAGATGTATTAGCCGGTGTGTGCCAAGTGATTTTTGATGGCGCCGCCAAGCCGCAAATCGACGCCGAAAAGGTTCGGCTGCTGGGCACCACCAGCTCGGTGCGCGACCCTCGCTACCCCGACATACCCACCCTGAGTGAAGGCGGCCTGCCCGGTTATGACCTGACTTACTGGGTCGGCATTTTTGCCCCCAAAGGCTTGGCCCCAGACATCCAAGCCCGCTTGAATGCCTCGGTCAAAACCGCGCTCGCCGAGCCTGACGTCCAAAGAAAGCTCAACGCCATGGGCATGACCTTGGTGGGCAGCTCGCCCGAGCAAATGGTGCAAGAGATTCGCACCGAAACCGCCAAACTGCGCCAAATTGCTGCCGCCATCCCCGGCGGCGTGAACTGATTATTTTTTTATAAGGAAACCTCGCATGACCCAATCCATCAACCCGTCTATTCGCCGCGTCATCACCGGGCACAACGAGCAAGGCAAAGCCATCGTCGAAATCGACGAGGTATGCAGCCATTTCCGTGAAGGTCGCCCCAATGGTTACGTCTGCAACATTTGGACCACCGACACCCACCCCGCTAACAACAACGGCCACGCCGATGGCGGCATGCGAGAGGGCAAATTCACGATGATTGAAAACGGCACGGTGTTTCGCATCCTGGACTTTCATCCTGGCGTGCAACAACGCGTTCACCGCACCGACTCGATCGACTACATCGTGGTCATGTCGGGCGAAATTGACATGGAGCTCGAGTCCGGCGAAGAGGTGCATCTGAAAGCGGGCGACGTGATGGTGCAGCGCGGCACCGTGCACAACTGGATCAACCGCGGCACCCAAAGCTGTGTGATGGCGGTGATCTTGATTCACGCCAACCCCGTTCAAGCCGGCGGCGAAACGCTGCGTGCCTTCGGCTAACTTTTTGAAAGTTGTCTCCATGCCGTTTTTGCAAATCCGTGACGTCAGGATGCACGCCCGTGTGCTGGCGCCTTTGCTGCTTGGGCTGTTGTGCCTCGCGACAGCGCCTGCACAGGCCCAAAGCTTCCCCAGTAAAACCCTTCGCATCATTGAACCCGCAGGGCCAGGCAGTGCGGTAGATGTGTTTGCACGCAAACTCGGCCCGGGCTTGGGGCAGCGCTTGGGGCAAAGCGTGGTGGTGGAAAACCGCCCCGGGGCCAACAGCGCTTTGGGTGCCCGCGAAGCCGCACGCGCAGCACCCGATGGCCACACCCTGTTCCACGCCAACATCAACAACTCCCTAAATGATTTGTTGACCAAAGACCCTTGCTGCCGCCTCAATGAAGCGTTGATCCCCATCACCAAACTCACCAGCACACCGCTGGTGTTTGTGGTGCATCCCAGTTTGGGCGTGAAAACATGGAAGGAGTATTTGGCCCTGTCCAAAAGCCAACCCCAAGCCCTGACGTTTGCGTCAGGCGGCACCGGCTCGATCACACAGCTGCTGGGCACCAAGATCAACATGGTGGCGGGACTTCAGGTGCGCGAAATTCCGTACAAGGCGATTGGTGCGGAGCTGCCCGACTTGATGGCAGGCCACGTCACCGCCGCCTATCTCGCGCCCGTGGTGGTGGCACAGCACATCCGCTCTGGCAAGTTGATCGCCTTGGGCGTGGCGGGTGCCAAACGCAT
>CANGML010000157.1 GCA_947454585.1 Comamonadaceae bacterium | reverse complement strand
CGGTTGTCTTTGCCACCAATTTAATGAAGCACCTCGGCGCAGTCTGTGCGTTGCCCCACCTATTTAAAAGTGACTGCGTTCGTTAGCAGACAGACGATGCGCCCGAACTCTTCTCAAATCAATCGCATGGCAAGCGTTCGTGTGAATGCACCAAACAAAGGGTTCTTTATGAGATTGTCGGAACACATCCAACACAAGTCCCGCTATGCCTGGGTGGCCGTGTTGTCCTGTTTACTCGTCGCATGTGGCGGCTCGGGGGGGCAAGATCCCGTGCTGGGAACGCCGACCTTGTCCTTCTCGCCGCGTGTGACACAGACAACGCCGGCGCGCATGGTGCCGATCGTGACCATGGTCAACACCACCATCGTCGCCCCTTGATTCCCTTCCCTTTTTTAACCCTTGAAAGTAAATGATGAAAAAACTCCACGTCTTATGTCTAGCCAGCCTGGCTGCGCTGGGATCAACCCCAGTCTTCGCTCAAAATGCAGAACACTTTTACGGCGGTGCAGGCTTAGGCCAGTCGCGCTCAACAATTGATGACAACCGCATCAATGCCACCTTGATTGGTGCAGGCGCGACCAGCACCAGCATCACGCATGACCAACAAGATGCGTCCTACAAAGTATTTGGCGGCTACCAATTCACGCCGCACTTTGGCATGGAGCTGGGCTACTTCAATCTGGGGGAATTCGGCTTCAACTCAACGTCGACCCCCACAGGCACATTAAATGGCCGCATCAAACTCACCGGCATGAACATCGACTTGGTCGGCACCATGCCCATGAACGACCAGCTCTCCCTCATTGCGCGCATCGGTGTGCATAACGCACGTGCGCAAGACACCTTCACCGCCACGGGTGCGGTGGTGGTGGCTAACCCGAGTCCTGAGATTCGAGAAACAAACTACAAGGCTGGTTTTGGCTTCGCCTATAAGTTCAGCCCCTCCATGTCTTTGCGCGGCGAGCTCGAGCGTTACCGCGTGAACGATGCGGTCGGCAACAAAGGCGACATCAATATGGCTTCGTTGAGTTTGGTGTTCCCGTTTGGTCACACGCCGGCCCCTGCACCCAAAGTGGTGGAGCGTGTGGTCTACCGCGAAGCACCGCCCGCAGCCGTGGCACCCCAACCTGTGGTTGTTGCAGCGCCCCCCGCTGAGGCACCCAAGGCAGACCGTTTGCGCGTGAGCTTCAATGCCGATGTGTTGTTTGGTTTTGACCGCGCCACGGTGAGCCCTTCAGGCAAGTTGGCCTTGGACAAATTCACCACCGAATTGAGTGGCGTGGACTATGACCATGTGACGATCGAAGGTCACACCGACCGCATTGGCACACAGGCCTACAACGAAAAACTGTCCTTGCAACGCGCCGATGCAGTCAAAACCTATTTAGTCTCGCGTGGCGCTGTGCCGGCCAGCAAGATCACCACCGTGGGCAAAGGCAGCACACAACCACTGACCGACGTCGGCGCTTGCAAGGGTATTGCCACCTCTGCAGCGGTGATCGCTTGCCTTGAACCCGATCGTCGCGTGGACTTGGATGTGATGGGCACCAAACCCGCCAAGAAATAAGCACCCGCTGCTCTTCGTTGGGACGCTTAGCGCTCCGCCACACGCGGAGCGCTTTTTTTATGGCCTATGTGCTTCAGCAGACGGACGTGACCATTCAAAAAAATGATGATGGCCGTTCTTACTTCAAAGGAACTTGTATGAAAAAACTTCACCTCATCGCCACTGCCGCTTTGGCAGCCTTATGCGCAACCGGCGCGCAAGCGCAAAGCCGCATGGCTGAGAACGGCTACTACGGCGAAATTGGTTATTCCTCGGTGGACGTCACTGGCGCTGGCGGCGGCGCCACGCCCCAGACCTTGCGATTCTTGGTGGGCACTGAGCTGAACAAAGGCCTAGGTCTAGAAGCGCTCTACCTCACCACCGTATCCAAAGAAAGCCGTGTCGGTTATGACGCCTCGGTGCGAGGCCTTGGCATTTTTGTCAAACCCAAAATGGCACTGACGGAAAACACCGAAGTATTTGCGCGCCTAGGCGCCATGCGCGCCGACATCACCGCAGGGACAGGCGGTTCCCGCACAGGGACAGACTTTGCATACGGCCTGGGCATCCAAAGCAACTTCAGCAAAACGATGTACGGCCAGTTGGATTACATGCAGTCGTATGACAAGGACGGCGTGTCCGCCAAGGGCTACACCTTGTCACTGGGCACGCGCTTCTAAATCTCTGCATCGTTCGTTAACAGACAGACCGTTGACAGACGATTCGAAACAATGACTCGGTAGGCCAGGTGCACATGATCTACAGGTTCAAGCCTTCTCTAATTTTTGAAAGAAACTCCCATGACACTCAACGAAACCAAAACCCACGACACCTCGACCGCATCGACCGCCCAGCAACACCATGTGCAAGCCGCCGAGCACATGGAGCATGCTGCCAAGGCACACAAAGAAGCAGCCAAGTTGATTGGCAACAATGACCACACAGGCGCGCAAGCCCAAGTCAAATCGGCCCATGAACACGCCGCCAAGGCACAGGACCACGTGATTGAAGCGACCAAGAAAACAGCGCCTGCTGCCAAGTAAATCGTCACCGATGAACTTTCAAACCGCCAGCGCGGCAACGGGCTGGCGGTTTTAGTTTGTCAGAGCCAGCCCGTCTTCAACCAACATGCCTTTGGTTTCGATGAACTTGACCACCGTTTGCAGCCCCTCCAGCGTACGCAGGTTGGTCATGACAAAAGGTTTCAAGCCGTGGGCGTTGGTGCGCATGCGGATGGTGTCCGCTTCCATCACCGACAAGTCAGCGCCCACATGAGGCGCCAGGTCGGTTTTGTTGATCACGAACAAATCGCTTTTGGTGATACCGGGGCCACCCTTGCGCGGGATTTTTTCACCCGCTGCCACATCGATCACATAGATCGTGAGGTCACTCAGCTCGGGGCTGAAGGTGGCGGCCAAGTTGTCGCCACCACTCTCGATGAACACCACATCGGCATCGGGAAACGCCACCAACATGCGGTCAATCGCTTCGAGGTTGATGGACGCATCTTCGCGAATCGCCGTATGCGGGCAACCCCCCGTTTCTACCCCCATGATGCGCTCGGCGGCTAAGGCACCACTGAGGGTGAGCAGGCGTTGGTCTTCCTTGGTGTAAATGTCGTTGGTGATAGCCACCAAGTCGTATTTGTCGCGCATGGCTTTGCACAGCATTTCGAGCAAGGTGGTTTTGCCCGAGCCCACAGGACCACCGATGCCCACGCGCAAGGGCGGCAGTTTTTTGGTGCGATGCGCGATGGTGTGTAAGTGCTTCATGATCTGAACAGTCGAGAGTATTGGGTTTCGTGTTGGGCCGAGAGAATGGCCAGCATGGGTGAGAAAGCTTGGCGCGTGTCGTCCGTCACTTGCAGGGCGTGCTGCACGGCGGGTGCGATGTGCTGAGCCAGTTGCGTCAAGATGCGCTGCCCGGCGTTTTGCCCAAGGGGCACCGACTTGATGGCGGCTTGCACCATGTTCTCGGCCCAGCCAAAAGCATAGGCTTGCAGAGATTGCTCGAGCGAGGCACCGGTGCGCGACAAGGCCAGCGCCATCATCAGCGGATAGGTGGGCACCCAACGGTTGCACAGGGCCACTGTGTCAGCGTCGATCGCGTCTTGGTTACGCAGCCACTCCAACATAGAGCGTCCCATCTGCTCGCTTTGCAAACGCAGCTCGGCGCTCTCGCGGGTGGCGTGCACCCACTGGCTGAGGGCTTCCAACCTGGCGTGATCCAACGCTTGCCAGGCGCTCACCATCTGGCCGATCACGGCCATGTCACCACGCGATTGGGTGAGGTGCAGTTGGTCCACCAGCCATTCGGCGGCGCTGTGCTCGTCATGCACCAGCCCATGGTCGATGGCCGCTTCTAAACCTTCGGAGTAAGAGAAGCCCCCAATCGGCAAGGCCGGCGATGCGAGCCAAATGAGTTGAAGCAACGCGGGTGTGGTGGCCGTTGCGGCAACAGCCCTTTCAGTGGTCATGCGAATGCCCGTGGCTGCTGTACGCACCGCCTTCCGGTTCAAACGCTTCTTGCACGGGCACCACCGTCATGTGCATGGCGCGCAGCATGTCGGCCAACACATGGTCAGGCTCGATCTTCAGGTGGTCGGGTTGCAACTCAATCGGCACGTGGCGATTGCCCAAGTGGTAGGCCGCACGTGTCAAGTCAAAGGGTGAACCGTGTTGCGTGCAGGCGGTGATGCGCAGTACTTCTTGTGGCGCCGCTTGCACGCGCACCAGCGAGCCGTCTTCCAACACCAACACATCACCGCCGCGCACCAAGGTGCCGCGGGATAAGAACACGCCAAAAGCGCGACCGTTGGAGTCAGTGGCGTCGAAACGGCTTTTTTGCCGCACATCCCAATCCAGCGCCACCGTGGCGGCACGTTTGACGAGTGCGGCGGCCAACCCGTGGCCGCCCGCAATTAATTTAGAACAGGTGAGCATCAGAAAAATTCAGAACAAGAAATAACGTTGCGTCATGGGCAAGCTCACCGCCGGTTCGCAGCTGAGCAACTGGCCATCGGCGCGCACCGCGTAAGTTTGGGCATCCACTTCCATGTGCGGCGCGTAGTCGTTATGAATCATGTCACGTTTGCCCACGCTGCGAATGTGCTTCACGGCACTGAGGGTTTTGTGCAGACCAAACTTCTGCCCAATGCCCGCGGCCATGCCGGCTTGTGACACAAAGGTGAGCGAGCCACGATGCAGCGCACCGCCATACGCACCAAACATCGGGCGGTAGTGCACCGGCTGCGGCGTGGGGATAGACGCATTGGGGTCCCCCATGG
>CANGML010000156.1 GCA_947454585.1 Comamonadaceae bacterium | reverse complement strand
TGGGGGTCTTGCTCGGCTTGTACCTTTTGTTCTCGTACCACTTCACCTACTCCAAGGGTGACAGCGTGGGCTATGTGCAAAAGCTGTCCTACAAAGGTTGGATTTGTAAAACGTGGGAAGGGGAACAAGTGCGCGCCTTAGCCACCGTGCCTGCGGTGCCAGAAAAATTCCCCTTCACAGTTCGCGACACCGCCGTGGCAGATCAAATCAATGCCCACATCGGACAAAAAGTTGTGATCGAGTACGAACAGCACAAAGGCCTGCCCAGCTGCTTTGGTGACACGGAGCACTTCATCACCAAAGTCACCCCCGCACCGGGGGAGTGAGGGCTTGAAGACCTTAGAGCTTGCGCGCTGGCAGCGGATAGACCAGCTGCTGCAAGTGGCGCACGTTCTTGTTCACCTGCACCCACCATTTGCTGAATGAGTCCATCGGCTTGTCGATATGCCGAAACAAGCGCGGAGCAGGCCGGCATTGCACCTGGGCAGCCGAGAGGTCCGGCAAACACAGGTGCGACACCGTTTGCACGCTGCGCGCCTGCGCGAGTGCTTGGCAAACGTCGGCTGCAGAACCAAACCAACGATGGGGGGTGAGTGCCGCCATACGCTCGCCCACAAAGTGCCAACGCAGGGAGTTCCAAGGATGCATTTGGGTATGCTGGGCAAAGGCCACTGCGACGCACACCACATCGGCAGGCAAGTCTGTGGGCAAATCCGCCAGGGCCCAAGGATGGACCAACCAGACATGCTTGTCGGCCACCACAGGGACGCTCGGCTTTTCAAAGCCCAGCACCTCGGGGGGTTCGCTCAATACCTCGGGCTCATCCCACGCTAATTCGTTTTTGCGGACTTGCGTCACGGTGGCGGCGCTGTGGGCCAAGATGTCCATCAACTCATAGCTCACATCAATCGACGTGCCACGGCTGTGCCAGACCTCCGGGGCGAATTTTTCAACCGTCTCGGCGGTGAACAAATAAGGCTTGCCACTGCCTGTGGCGGCCACCCACTGCCAACTGAGGTAGTTGCTGGCGAGGTCGCCATCGAGCAAATGGCTGTACATCCAATCGGCAGCCACGCGCCAATGCACTTTACGCAAATGCACGATGTAGCTGGCCACCCACAGGCGCGCATGGTTGTGCAAATAACCGGTGGTGTAGAGCATGCGAATCGCGTTGTCGATCACGGGCACTCGGGTGCATGCGTGACGCACATCCTCAGGTAACTCGCGGCTGTATTCCGCATCGGGCAGCACCCCATCGCGCAAGGATTGGCCAATGCCATCGCCCAAATGGTGGTGCATGTGCTGGAAGTATTCGCGCCAGCCCAGTTCATAAATGAGTTTGTGCTGCACCCCCACGCGGTGGTGGTGATACATCGCACTGGCCACGTCCGGCACGCTCAACAAGCCGTGCGTCAAATAGGGGGACAAATGCGTGACCGCGCCATCCAAAGCGTTGCGCGTGTGGGCGTAGTCTTTGGGGCTGACGTGATCGAGTCTTAGCAGAGCCGCTTCAGGCGTTGGCGGGAATTCGTACATAGCTTGCCGCCATTGTGCCTTGTCTGCCTCGCTACACTGCAGGGCATGACTGAACCTGGCTCACTCGCCGACTTGCAGAGTCGCTACGGCACGCGGCACCGCTGGCTGATGCTGGCCACAGTGATGATCGGTTCGATGGCGGCCATCATGTCTTCCACCATCATGAACGTGGGCATTCCCGACATGAGCCTGCAGTTCGGCATCGGCCAGGAGATGGCTCAGTGGGTGAGCTCAAGCTTCATGGTGGCGATGACGGTGTCGATGCTCACCACGCCTTGGCTGTTGGCCCGCTTTGGCTACCGCACGACCTATGTAGGCTGCATGTTGGTCTTGCTGACCGCCGGCATCGCTGGCGGTCTCTCTACAGATTACAACTGGGTACTCGCCGCACGTGTGACCGAAGGCCTGGCCGCAGGCGTGGTGCAACCCATCCCGGCGATCATCATCCTGCGCGCGTTTGACACCTCCGAACAGGGCCGTGCGAACAGTTTTTTTGGCATGGGCGTGGTCCTCGCACCTGCACTGGGGCCCAGCATTGGGGGTCTGCTGGTGGACTGGCTGAGTTGGCGCGCACTGTTTTTCATGGTGGTGCCGTTTTGCCTGATGTCCATCGCCATGGCGCTGCGCTATGTGCCGATTTCTGCGCCTGGCGGCGTGAGTGCCAACCACGGCAATCCCTCTCTTGACTTAGGCGGTCTGGCGCTCGCCACGGTGGGCACCTTGTGCTTGCTGAATGGCTTGGTCATGCTGCATGGCGGCAACACCTCAGGGGCGCTGGGCTTGATGGTGGTTGCCGCGCTTTGCACCTGGGGCTTTGTGGCTTGGCAGCGCGTGCAAACCAGAAACGACGGCAAGCCCTTGATGAACTTGATGCTGTTTACCCATCGGCCTTTTGCCATGGGCACCACGGTGGCGTTTATTTATGGCATCGCCTTGTTCGGCTCCACTTATTTGTTGCCCTTGTATTTGCAACTCGGCCTGGGCCTATCGCCCAGCTATGTGGGCACCTTGCTGCTGCCTGCCGGATTGCTGTTGGCGGTGACGATTGCGGTGGTTGGGCGCTATTCCAGCACGCACCCGACCCATCTCATGGTGAGCTTCGGGCTGGTCCTGCTGGCGCTTTCTTTTGCGCTGATGCTGACCGTGAATTTGCAAACCGGCTTATGGGTGTTGGTGGTCTATGCCATGTTGGGGCGTGTGGGCTTGGGTTTTATCTTGCCCTCTCTTAACATCGGTGCCATGCGCGGCATGAAAAGTCAGCTGATACCGCAAGGCGCGAGCGTCATCAACTTCTTACGCATGCTAGGGGGTGCCGCAGGTGTCAGCCTGTGCGGCATCTTGTTAGAGTGGCGGCTGGCGGCGCATGGTGACTCGCTCACGAGCACCCTCACATCGAGCCAACGCCTCGCCGCCTTCGACGAGGTATTTCTCATGCTTGCTTTTGTGTGTGCACTTGCGCTGCTAGCGGCTTGGCGAATACGACAGCCCCGCACGTATCCTGATTGATGTTTTACTGAACCACTATGTGTCAACTGCTCGGCCTGAATTGCAAAAACCCTACGGACGCCACCTTCAGCTTCAGTGGCTTTGCCCAACGTGCGGGTGTGACTGACCACCATGCCGATGGCTGGGGCATTGCGTTTTTTGAAGGCTCTGAGCAAGACCGTGGCCTGCGTCATTTCATCGACCACTTGCCCGCCAGCACCTCGCCGGTGGCAGAGTTGATTCGCAAGTACCCCATCAAAAGCCGCAACGTCATCTCGCACATCCGCAAGGCTACGCAAGGCGAGGTGTCGCTGGAAAACTGCCACCCCTTTGTGCGCGAGCTATGGGGCCGCTACTGGGTGTTTGCGCACAATGGCAACCTCGAAAATTACGCGCCACGTTTGCATGGCAGCTTCAAGCCCGTGGGCCACACCGACAGCGAACGTGCATTCTGTTGGCTCATGCAAGAGTTGGCCAAATCGCATGCCAACGTCCCCTCGGTAGACGAATTGACGCTCACCCTCCAAGAATTGGTGCCACAAATCGCCAAGCACGGCACCTTCAATTTCTTACTCTCCAATGGCCAAGCCCTGTGGGCGCATGCCTCGACGAATCTTTGCTACACCGAACGCAAACACCCCTTCGCCAAAGCCACGCTGAGCGACCAAGACTTGAGCATCAACTTTGCGGAACACGCCTCGCCCGATGACCGCGTGGCGGTGGTGGTGACGGCGCCTTTGACAACCAATGAAGTGTGGACACCCTTTGCACCGGGCGAATTGAAGGTGTTTGTGGATGGGCAGCTGCGCGGCTAAACCGCACTTCACTCCCACGCCACTCAGCAGCCAGCATTCGCCGTGGCTTACACCGCTATGCGGCGACTTCAAGCGCATCGATGAACATCGCGGCCACATCGAAACCAGTTTGGTCAAAAATTTCTTGAAAGCAGGTGGGGCTCGTCACATTGATTTCGGTGAGGCAGTCACCAATCACATCCAAGCCCACCAACAGCAAGCCACGCTGGGCGAGGATGGGTCCGAGGGCTTCAGCAATGGCTTGGTCACGCGCTGAGATGGCTTGCGCCACGCCCTTGCCACCGGCGGCCAAGTTGCCGCGGACTTCACCACCTTGCGGTATACGCGCCAAGCAATAGGGCACGACCTTGCCGCCAATCACGAGCACGCGCTTGTCGCCTTGGTCGATCGCGGGGATGAACTTTTGCACCATGACGGTTTGTGCGCCCTCACGGTTCAAGGTCTCGATGATCGCCCCTAGGTTGAGGCCATCGTCCTTCACGCGGAAGATCCCCATGCCACCCATGCCATCGAGTGGCTTCAAGATGATGTCGCGGTGCTGCGCATGAAACGCGCGAATGGCCTCGGCGCTACGCGTCACCAGCGTGGGGCTGATGAACTGTGCGAACTCCAGAATCGCTAACTTCTCAGGGTGGTCGCGCAAGGCCGCTGGCTTGTTGAACACCCGGGCCCCCTCGCGCTCGGCTTGCTCGAGCAAGTGGGTGGCGTAAAAGTACTCGCTGTCAAACGGTGGGTCTTTGCGCATGACGATGGCGTCGGCGCTGTGCAAGGCAAATTGCACCTCCACGCGCTGCACCTCAAACCAATGCGTCAGGTCCCCTGTCAAGCGCACCTGTTGCACACGTGCGGTGACGTGCTGGCCGCTTTGCCAGACGATGTCTTGCGGTTCGCAAGTCAGCACCTGGTGGCCACGGCGTTGGGCTTCACGCATCATCGCAAACGTGGTGTCCTTGTAAATTTTGAAGGACGACAGCGGGTCTGCGACGAAGAGGATGTGCATGTTTAGATTTCGATTTTGCTGCCCAACTCCACCACGGAGTTGCTCGGCAAGTTCAAGAAGTCAGCGGCC
>CANGML010000155.1 GCA_947454585.1 Comamonadaceae bacterium | reverse complement strand
TCCCCTACAAAGGCGGCGGTCAAGCCATGACCGATGTGTTGGGCGGCAACATCCCGCTGGTCTACACGGCGATTGCGGGGGCGATCCAACACATCAAAACGGGCAAGCTGCATCCGGTGGCGGTGTCGAGCGCACAACGCGCCAGCTCGTTGCCCGATGTGCCGACCTTCATCGAATCGGGTCTGAGCGATTTCGACATCAACTCGTGGGTGGCCTTGCTGGCGCCCGCCAAAACGCCCAAGGCCATCGTGGACAAACTCAACGCCGAATTGAATGCAGTGTTATCAGACCCGGCGGTGCGTGAGCGTTTGAACGGCATGGGCATCGCGGCGACGCCCGGCAGCGCCGACAAGTTTGCACAAGAGATGCAGCGCGACCTGACCCGCTATGGCAGCGTGGTGAAGTCTGCTGGCATCAAGTTGGAGTGACGGTAAGGCTCGGCTTTAGCCGAGCTTCTTCATCAACAGCTCGTTGACTTGGGCGGGGTTGGCCTTGCCTTTGCTGGCCTTCATGATGGGGCCGACCAGGCCGTTCAAGGCCTTGGCGTTGCCCGCTTTGTACTCTTGCACGTTCTTGGGGTTGGCCGCCAACACCTCATCGATGATGGCTTCCAATGCGCCGGTGTCGTTGATTTGTTTGAGGCCTTTGGCGTCGATGAGGGCGTCGACATCCGCCGCGCTACCGGAGGGGCCTTCCTTGTTCCACAGGCCATCGAACACCTGGCGCGCCGCGCTGTTGCTGATGGTGTTGTCGCTGATGCGGCTGATCAGCGCGCCCAGTTGTGCGGCGCTGACGGGAATGTTGTCAAACGTCACTTCGCCGCTGTTCAAGCGGCGCGACACCTCACCCATGATCCAGTTGCTGGCCAGCTTGGGTTGACCACACGCTTTGGCGGTGGCTTCAAAGTAAGCCGCAGCGGCTTTGCTTTGCGTGAGCAAGGTCGCGTCGTAGTCAGGCAACGCATAGTCTTTGACAAAGCGCTCGGCCATCACGCGAGGCAGCTCGGCCATCTCGCTTCGCACGCGCTCGACCCAATCGCGACCAATCACCAGGGGTGGCAAATCGGGGTCGGGAAAGTAGCGGTAATCGGCGGCGTCCTCTTTGGTGCGCATGGCACGGGTTTCGCCGGTGTCGGGGTCAAACAGCACCGTGGCTTGTTCAATCGCATGACCATCTTCGATTTGGTCGATTTGCCAGCGCACTTCAAAGTCGATGGCTTGTTGCATGAACTTGAAGCTGTTCAAGTTTTTGATCTCGCGGCGTGTCCCCAGCGGCCCACCGGGTTTGCGCACCGACACGTTGGCGTCGCAACGGAATGAGCCTTCTTGCATGTTGCCGTCGCAAATGCCAACCCAGGTGACGATTTTGTGCAGCTCTTTGGCATAAGCCACAGCTTCGTCGCTGCTGCGCATGTCGGGCTGGGTCACGATCTCGAGTAGCGGGGTGCCTGCGCGGTTCAAGTCGATGCCTGAGTGGCCCCGTCCATGGCCCATGGACGCTCCCAAGCTCGAGTCTTCATGCAGCGATTTGCCTGCGTCTTCTTCGAGGTGGGCACGTTCTAGGCGTACGGTTTTGTGCACGGTCTCTTGGCCTTCTTCCATGAAGAACGACACCTCGCCGCCTTGCACCACCGGAATTTCAAACTGGCTGATTTGGTAGCCCTTGGGCAGGTCAGGGTAGAAGTAGTTTTTACGCGCAAAGATACTGCGTTCGGCGATGTGCGCGTTGACGGCCAAACCGAACTCGATGGCGCGTTCGACCGCACCCACGTTCATCACCGGCAGCGTGCCGGGCAAGGCCATGTCCACCGCACAAGCTTGGGTGTTGGCCTCCGCGCCAAAGGCGGTGGAGGCACGGCTGAAAATTTTGCTCTGCGTCGAGAGCTGGGCGTGGGTCTCAAAGCCGATGACGACTTCGTAGCCTTGGATTAATTGAGAGCGCATGTCAGATACCCTCCGGTTTTTGGAGGTGATGGTCAGTAGCCAATTGGAATTGATGTGCCACGTTCAACAAACGTGCTTCTTGTAAATAGTTGCCCATCAGTTGCATGCCCACGGGCATGCCGCCTTCGCCAAAACCCACGGGCACGCTCATGCCAGGCAAACCCGCCAACGAGGCGGGGAGGGTGAAGATGTCCGCCAAGTAGTCCGCAAGACTGGCATCTTTTTGGTCGCTGGCGCTGCGGCCTAGCTTCCATGCCACCGTGGGGGCGACAGGGCCAGCGATCACGTCGCAGTCGGCGAAGGCACGTTGGAAGTCGTCGGCGATCATGCGGCGAATTTTTTGCGCTTGCAGGTAGTACGCGTCGTAGTAGCCGTGGCTCAGCACATACGCGCCGGTCATGATGCGGCGCTTGACCTCTTCGCCAAAACCTTCAGCGCGGGTTCTCTTGTACATGCTCACGAGGTCGGTGTAGTCCGTGGCACGGTGGCCAAACTTCACACCATCAAAACGGCTCAGGTTGGAGCTGGCTTCGGCGGGGGCGATGATGTAGTAGACGGGGATGGCCAACTCGGTGCGTGGCAGCGTGATGGGCACGAGCTTGGCGCCTTTGGCTTCAAGCACTTGGAGTGCGGCGTCAATCGCGCTGCGCACGTCAGCGGCAAGGCCGTCTCCAAAGAACTCTTGGGGAATGCCCACGCGCAGCCCCTTCAGGCTGTCGTTTAGCTTGGCCGAGAAGTTCTCGTTGGGCACATCCAAGGACGTCGAATCGCGGTCCAGGTCCGCACCAGACATAGCACTCAACAACAAGGCACAGTCTTCGGCGGTCTGCGCCATGGGGCCGGCTTGGTCCAGACTCGAGGCGTAGGCAATCATGCCGTAACGCGACGCACGGCCATAGGTGGGCTTAATGCCGGTGAT
Organism: Comamonadaceae bacterium; assembly: GCA_947454585.1. Lineage (GTDB taxonomy): Bacteria > Pseudomonadota > Gammaproteobacteria > Burkholderiales > Burkholderiaceae_C > Limnohabitans. The sequence continues at coordinate 2,051 of CANGML010000155.1, read as the reverse complement.
GCCGCAAAAGCTGGCAGGTTGACGGATAGAGCCGCCGGTGTCGGTGCCGGTGGCCGCGGGCGTCAAGCGCGCCGCCACGGCCGCCGCGCTGCCGCCCGAGGAGCCGCCGGGAATGCGGGAGGTGTCCCACGGGTTGGTGACCGCGCCGTAGGCCGAGTTTTCATTGGACGAGCCCATGGCGAACTCGTCGCAATTGAGCTTGCCTAAGGTGACCATGCCCGCGCTGCGAAGGCGGTCCACCACGGTGGCATCAAAGGGCGAGCGATAGCCACTCAACATTTTGGAACCTGCCGTGGTGGCGAAGTCGCGGGTGACGAACACGTCTTTGTGCGCGATCGGCACGCCTTCGAGGCAGCCGCCGGTGCCTGCGGCGATGCGCGCATCGCTGGCTTGGGCCTGGGCTAAGGTGACTTCGCTGTCGATGTCCAAAAATGCGTGGTGCGGGTTGCCGCCGGTACGGGCCAAAAAGGCCGTGGCGACTTCGACAGCGCTGGCCTGCTTGGCGTGAAGCGCCTTGGCCAGTTGGGCCACGGTCATGTTGTGCAATTGAGTCACAGATGGGGTCATGGGGCGGCCTTACTCAATCACTTTGGGAACCAAGAACAAACCACGCTCCACGGCGGGGGCGCTTTGTTGGTTGGCTTCGCGCTGGTTGGGCTCGCTGGCCACATCGGGGCGCAGGCGCAGTGCGATGTGCGCGCCCTGCATGGCATCCACGGGGTGGGCCATCGGCACTACGCCGGTGGTGTCAACCGCGCGAATCTGTTCCACGATGCCGAAAAAATCGTTGATTTTGCTGAGCATTCGCGCTTGTTCGTCGGGCTTGAGCTCGAGCCGAGCCAGGTTGGCAATGCGGCTGATGTCTTGGTCGTTCAGGGACATACTTTTCTAAGGGGAAAAACCCGCGATTTGCGAGCGATGCGGTATTATCCCGTCTTTGTGTCCGCGCCCGCGGGCAAGCTTTGAGGACAGACATGTTTGGATCTTTTCGTCGGTATTTCTCCACCGATTTGGCGATTGACTTAGGCACCGCCAACACCCTGATTTATGTGCGCGACAAAGGCATCGTGTTGGACGAGCCCTCAGTCGTGTCAATTCGCCATGAAGGCGGCCCCCAAGGCAAGAAGACCATCCAAGCTGTTGGCCATGAAGCCAAGGCGATGTTGGGCAAAGTGCCCGGCAACATTGAAGCCATTCGCCCCATGAAAGACGGCGTGATCGCCGACTTCACGGTGACCGAGCAAATGCTCAAGCAGTTCATCAAGATGGTGCACCCCCGCTCGGTCTTAAAGCCCAGTCCTCGCATCATCATTTGCGTGCCTTGTGGCTCCACCCAAGTCGAGCGTCGCGCGATTCGCGAATCTGCCTTGGGCGCTGGCGCGTCTGAGGTGTACCTGATTGAAGAGCCCATGGCAGCTGCCATCGGCGCAGGTTTGCCGGTGTCTGAAGCGTCGGGTTCGATGGTGGTCGACATCGGTGGCGGTACCACCGAAGTGGGCGTGATCAGCTTGGGCGGCATGGTTTACAAGGGCAGTGTGCGCGTGGGCGGTGACAAGTTTGACGAAGCCATCATCAACTACATCCGTCGCAACTACGGCATGTTGATCGGCGAGCCCACGGCGGAAGCCATCAAGAAAGAAATCGGTTCGGCATTCCCCGGCTCTGAAGTCAAGGAAATGGAAGTCAAAGGCCGCAACCTCTCTGAAGGCGTGCCACGTTCCTTCACGATTTCGTCGAACGAAATTTTGGAAGCCTTGACCGACCCGCTCAACAACATCGTCTCCGCTGTGAAAAACGCGTTGGAGCAAACCCCGCCTGAACTGGGCGCAGACATTGCCGAGCGCGGCATGATGCTCACCGGCGGTGGCGCGTTGTTGCGTGACCTCGACCGCTTGTTGGCCGAAGAAACGGGCTTGCCCGTGTTGGTCGCCGAAGACCCGCTCACCTGCGTGGTGCGCGGTTGCGGCTTGGCCCTTGAGCGCATGGAGCGCTTAGGCTCCATCTTCACGAGCGAATAACTCAGTGCCACTGGGCACCCTCGACAGCTCCCC
>CANGML010000154.1 GCA_947454585.1 Comamonadaceae bacterium | reverse complement strand
ATGTCCAACGCTTGCGTCAGCAGCTCGTCGCTTTGGGCGGCGGCCACTTTGCCTTTGAGGGCTGACACTTCTTTTTCGAGTACTTTGACTTGGTCGAGCACTTGGGCCAAACGGGCGTTGAGCTCAGTGGGTGGCGCTTTGAGCGCGCCCGCCGCTTGCGACACGCTGTCTTCCAGCGATTGCAAATAGGCCAAGGCATTGGCACCCGTCACAGCCTCGATACGACGCACACCCGCAGCCACGCCACCCTCGGCCACTACTTTGAACAAGCCAATATCGCCGGTGGCTTTCACGTGTGTGCCCCCGCACAACTCGCGGCTGGAGCCGATGTCGAGCACGCGCACGGTCTCACCGTACTTCTCGCCAAACAACATCATGGCACCCGTTTTTTGGGCGGACTCAATATCCATGACCCGCGCTTGGGCCGCCGCGTTGGCCAAAATTTCGGCGTTGACTTGGGCTTCGATGGCGCGAATCTGCGCATCGGTCACGGGGGCGTTGTGTGCAAAGTCAAAACGTGTGCGTTCGGCATTCACCAAGCTGCCTTTTTGTTGCACATGGTCACCCAACACTTCGCGCAAGGCTTTGTGCATCAAGTGGGTGGCCGAGTGGTTGCGCACCGTGGCAGCGCGCAAGTCTGTGTTGACTTGCGCATCCACATGGTCGCCCACGGCCAAGGTGCCTTGGGTCAAGGTGCCGTGATGGCCGTACACATCGGCTTTGATTTTCAGCGTGTCTTCCACGGCGAAGCTGGCAGAGCCACTGAGCAACAGACCCGCGTCGCCCACTTGGCCACCGCTCTCGGCGTAGAAGGGGGTTGTGTCCAACACCACCACGCCAGCTTGGCCGTGTTTGAGTTCGGCCACCGAGCTGCCGTCCAAGTAAACCGCCACCACTTTGGCCGTGGCTTTGAGGTTGTCGTAGCCCACAAACGTGTTGCCAGCGCCGCTGTACTCCAAGGCCTTGTCCATCTTGAACTTGCCGGCAGCACGGGCTTGTGATTTTTGTTTTTCCATCGCCGCAGCAAAGCCTGCTTCGTCCACACTCAGGCCACGCTCTCGGCAAACGTCCGCAGACAAATCGAGTGGGAAGCCATAGGTGTCGTGCAGCTTGAAGGCCACTTCGCCAGGCAATACCTTGACGCCACCTTCCAAAGCCGCATCCAAAATTTGCATGCCCACTTCGAGGGTTTCAAAGAAGCGCTCTTCTTCAGCCTTCAACACCGAGGCAATGCGCTCGGATTGGCTGGCCATGTTGGGATAAGCCTCGCCCATGAGCTTGACGAGGTCGGGCACGAGTTTGTGGAAGAACGGTTTTTTCTGACCCAACAAATACCCGTGGCGAATGGCGCGTCGAACAATGCGGCGTTGCACATAGCCGCGGCCCTCGTTGCTGGGCACCACGCCATCGCTCACCAAGAACGAGGTAGCACGGATATGGTCGGCAATCACGCGCAAGCTCTTGTGGACCAGATCTTGGCAACCGGTTTCGCGTGCGGCGGCTTTGATGAGGGCATCAAAGATATCAATTTCGTAGTTGCTGTGCACATGTTGCAAGATGGCTGCCAAGCGCTCGAGGCCCATGCCCGTGTCCACGCAAGGCGCGGGCAAGCGGGTGACGCTGCCGTCTTCCGCCATGTTGAACTGCATGAACACGTTGTTCCAAATTTCGATGAAGCGGTCGCCGTCTTCGTCGGGGCTGCCGGGCGGGCCGCCTGGGATGTGGTCGCCGTGGTCGTAGAAGATTTCAGAGCAAGGGCCACAAGGGCCGGTGTCGGCCATCATCCAAAAGTTGTCGCTCTTGTAGCGGCCGCCTTTGTTGTCGCCAATGCGGATCACGCGCTCGGGTGGCAAGCCAATTTCCTTCGTCCAAATATCGTAGGCCTCGTCGTCCTCTTGGTAGACGGTGGCGAGCAAACGATCGGCGGGCAGCTTGTAGACCTCGGTCAACAATTCCCACGCCCACTTGAGCGACTCACGCTTGAAGTAGTCGCCAAAGGACCAGTTGCCTAGCATTTCAAAGAAGGTGTGGTGGCGGGCGGTGTAGCCCACGTTTTCTAAGTCGTTGTGTTTGCCCCCCGCGCGCAAACAGGCTTGCACCGACGCGGCGCGCACATAAGAGCGTTTGTCTTCACCCAAAAACACATCTTTGAACTGCACCATGCCCGAGTTGGTGAACATCAAGGTGGGGTCATTGCCTGGCACCAAGGGGCTAGAAGCCACCAAAGTGTGGCCTTTGGACTCGAAGAAGTCCAAGAATGTTTTGCGAATATCGGCGACGGTAAATTTGGGTGTAGTCATCCTCAAATTATAGGTTTCGGTGTCACCCCAGAGTCTTCACAAGCGCTGGGGCGCGGTATGCTTGCGGGATTGAATCAGGAGACTCCCATGGACATGAAGACTGCGCCCCTTTCTTTGCTCAACGACCCCAGCCTGCTCAAGACCGATGCCTTGATCAACGGCCATTGGCTCAAGGGCGCTAGCCGCTTTGATGTGCATGACCCGGCCACGGGCAAAAAGCTGGCCGATGTGGCCAACCTCGGCCCCCAAGACGCCCAAGCCGCCATTGACGCTGCCAATGCCGCGTGGCCCGCTTGGCGCAACAAGACAGGTAAGGAGCGCAGCATCATTTTGCGCAAGTGGTTTGACCTGCTGATGGCCAACCAAGAAGACTTGGGCCGCCTCATGACCGCAGAGCAAGGCAAGCCTTTTGCCGAAGCCAAAGGCGAAGTGGCCTACGGCGCCAGTTTTGTCGAGTGGTATGCCGAAGAAGCCAAGCGCGTGAATGGCGAAACCTTGCCTCAGTTCGACAACAACCGGCGCTTGATGGTGCTCAAGCAACCCATCGGTGTGTGCGCCGCCATCACGCCTTGGAACTTTCCCCTCGCCATGATCACCCGCAAAGTAGCCCCTGCACTGGCTGCGGGCTGCCCCGTGGTGATCAAACCCGCCGAGCTCACCCCTCTCACCGCCTTGGCCGCGGCCGAGCTGGCCATGCGTGCCGGCATTCCCGCGGGTGTGTTGAACATCCTCAGCGCGGACAGCGACAACAGCATTGCCATCGGCAAGGTGTTTTGTAGCAGCGACATCGTGCGCCACATCAGCTTCACCGGCTCCACCGAAGTGGGACGCATCTTGATGGCGCAGTCTGCCCCCAGCATCAAAAAGCTGGCCTTAGAGCTGGGTGGCAATGCCCCCTTCATCGTGTTTGATGACGCCGACATTGACAGCGCTGTCGAAGGCGCGATGGCCAGCAAGTACCGCAATGCGGGCCAAACCTGCGTGTGTGCCAACCGCCTTTACGTGCAAGACGCGGTGTATGACGAGTTTGTTCAAAAGTTCACAGCCAAGGTCAAAGCCCTCAAAGTCGGTAACGGTTTTGACGAGGGTGTGATGCAAGGTCCGCTGATTGAAGACGCTGCTGTAGAAAAGGTGGAGCGTCATGTGCAAGACGCTGTTACCAAAGGTGGCAAGGTCATGGTGGGCGGACACAAAATCGGCGGTCAGTTCTATGAACCCACCGTCATTGCCAACGCGACGGCAGACATGCTGTGCGCCCGCGAAGAAACCTTTGGTCCGTTCGCCCCTGTGTTCCGCTTCCACAAAGACCAAGAAGCCATTGACGCGGCCAACAACACTGAATTTGGCTTGGCCAGCTACTTCTACAGCCGTGACATTGGCCGCATCTACCGCGTCAGCGAAGCGTTGGAATACGGCATGGTGGGCATCAACGTGGGCATCATCGCCACCGAGCATGTGCCGTTTGGTGGTGTCAAGCAATCGGGCTTGGGCCGTGAAGGCTCAAAACACGGCATAGAGGAGTACCTCGAGATGAAGTACCTTTGCCTAGGCGATATCTTGAAATGATGACAAAGCGATTAAAAACAAATATCTTTGCGAAAATAGAACCTTAGTTGTGCCATTTCTAGATACAATTCAAGGGTTAATACGTAAGCCTCAAAGGGTATGACGAATGGACTCCAAACAAATTTACTTGCGCTTTCTGAATCTGATTCACGCCTTGGATAACCAAGATGCGGTTCAGACCATGGATTTGGACGCCAAAAAGCTTCTCGAAGTGATTGCGGTACACCATGCGCAAGAAAAACCCTTGACCGTCACTGACGCGATGGCATTGAAGTCGATCGCCTCCCCCGCCACGATCCATCGCAAGTTGGACCAGTTACGTGAATTCGGCATGATCGACATGGTGTTTGAAGGCAAAAACCGTCGCACAAAATTCTTGGTGCCGACGCCGGCTGCACACGACTACTTTGAACAAGTGGGCAAAGCCATGCAAATAGCTGTGGCCCAAGCTTAGCCACTGACCTACTCCACCTCTCAAACAGCATCCCCAGCGGATGCTGTTTTTACATCTCTTTTTGTTTTTTAAGTCTTACGCATGCCTATCAACCTGACCCCGCGTCGCGAATTATTTTTACTCTTATCGCTCGGCGGCATTCAGTTCACGCACATCGTGGACTTCATGATCATGATGCCCCTGGGGCCGCAATTGACCGAGCTATTTGGCATCAGTTTGGCTGAGTTTGGATTGCTGGTTTCTGCCTACACCGTGGCAGCGGGCATGTCCGGTTTGTTTGCGACCACCTTCGTGGACCGTTTTGATCGTCGGCGCCTGCTGCTTGCGCTCTACGTCATGTTTGCGTTGACCACGGTGGCTTGTGGCTTGGCACCTACCTACACCTGGCTGATGGTCGCACGCATTGCCTCGGGGTTTTTTGGCGGCGTCTTGAGCACGATGAGCCAAACCATCATTGGCGATGTGATCCCATTTGCACGCCGTGGCCGCGCAACTGGCATTGTCATGACCTCGTTCTCGGTGGCCAGCGTGGCGGGCGTTCCTGCAGGTCTGCTATTTGCCAATTTATGGGGCTGGCACTTTGCTTTTTTTGGTATCGGCTT
>CANGML010000153.1 GCA_947454585.1 Comamonadaceae bacterium | reverse complement strand
TCCATCGCCACGGGGCAGACCGAGGGCTCGCCCGCCAAAGGCTCGCGAATGATGCCGCTGAAAAACGACGAGGCAGCGCCATTGGGCTTGCCAGGCCGCACGGTGACGGTCATCAAGCGCGCGCTGCGGCCATCGATGTAGCCCTTGCGCGTGTAGTCGGCCACCAGGTGTTCGCAGATGTGTTTGTGGATGCCGTAAGAGGTTTGCGGGGTGGGCAAGGTCTCGTCGGTCACTAAGTCGGGCATGGGCACGGCATCGTCAGGCCCAAACACCGCGACCGAGCTGGAGAACACCAAGCGTGCCGGGGCTGCACCGCCTTGTTGGCGTGCGCGCAAGGCATCGAGCAAGGCGCGGGTGCTGTCTAAGTTGGAGCGCAGCCCTAAATCAAAATCGGCTTCGCATTCACCCGAGACGGCCGAGGCCAGGTGGAACACACCGTCAACCGCTTCATGCGCCAAGGCGTGGCAGTGGTCGAGCAACGGGCCTGTCTTGACGACGACGCGCGGGTCTGATGCCAGATCGGCGGGCGCGGGGAACTGGTCGGCCAAGATGATCTGTTCAATCGCTTGGCCTTGGAGTTGGCCGCGGGCCAGCAACGTGCGCGCTAAGCGTGCACCTATGAAACCGGCACCACCGGTGATGAGTAAACGCATGGGTGAAGAGTCCTTGTTTTAAATGGCAGGGGTCGCGCGCGTGGCACGCGGTGCGCGCAGTGACGGCGCGGGTTGAGAGAGAGACGGTAATTTCTTTTTAGACACCAACACCATCTCGATGTCATCGCGCGCGCTGTCGATCAGCTTCAGCACCGCGCGTTCGGCTTTGTCGGGCGAGCGTGCAATTACCGCATCCAACACCGCACGGTGCAAGGGCAGCGACAGCGCAGGGCCATTGGGTTTGGTGGTGGTGATTTCAAAACTGGTGCGCAGCAACGCACCAATCGCCTTGCTCATTTGCGCCACCATGCGGTTGTGACAGGCACGCAGCAAGCCTTGGTGAAACAACAAATCGTGGGTCACATAGTCGCCGCCAAATTCAATCGCGTGCTTCATGCCCGCATAGGCGTGTTCGATGTCGGCCAAGTCTTGTTCGGTGGCGCGCTCGGCGGCCAAGCGCACGGCGGCGGGTTCTACCACGCGGCGCAAGTCTTGCAGGTCGCGCAGGAACTCACGCGTCAGGCCCTTCTTGGATTGCCAAGCCACCACATCGGGGTCAAACCAATTCCATTGCTCGTTGGGCAACACGCGTGTGCCCACCTTGGGCCCGGTGCTGATCAAGCCCTTGGCGACCAAGGATTTGATGGCTTCACGAATCACGGTACGGCTCACGCCATATTCGGTGCACAACACGGTTTCGGGCGGGATAGAACTGCCCGGTAAGTAGTGCCCAGACACGATCGCCTCGCCCAACAAGTCGAGCGTGTGGCCGAGCATGTTTTTAATCGCCATCGTTAGCCGCGCACAAACAAGGTGACCAAAGGCGCTTGGCCGACTTGGCGACTCCAATGGCCATGGACTTTGTCGTCAAAGGTGGCGCCTGCAGGCAACAGGTCGGCCGAGTAAAAGTGCTCGCCTGGGCTGAACACACGCGAGCTGCCGTCTTGCAAACCAATTTCCATATGGCCGCTCAAAATGAAGACCCATTGCGTGTGGTCGCTGCAATGAAACGTGCTGCGAAACCCCACCGGGCTGTGACGCAGCTGGTAGCCGCCGCTGCTCATGAGCTGCGACAGGCGGGCTTGTGGTTTGCCTTCGGTCAGTGCGACGGACTCTTCGCGAAAACGCGCAAAGCCATCGGTGTCGGTGAAGAGGGTGATTTTGTGGAAGGTGGTCATGCGGCTACTGTATCTGCGCCAAAGTTGATTTGAACTTTCATGGCTTGGGTTTTGTCGCAAGCCAACGCAAAAGCGTGCAGGGCTTGGTCAAAGTCAATCACATGCGAAATCACGGGGCGCCCATCGATCAAACCTTCGTTCAGAAAGCGCACGGCCACCGCGAACTCTTCATGGAAACGGAAGGTGCCGCGCAGCTCTAACTCTTTGCCCACGAGCTGGTTGAGTGGCAGTGTGGCATCGCCGCCCAAGCCGATGCTGACGATCACGCCGCGCGGCGTCACCACATCCAAGCCGCTGCGCAGAGCCTTGTCATTGCCGGAGGCTTCAAACATCACATCGAACACGCCTTTGTTGGCAGCGAAGGGCGCCAAGCCATCGGGTCTGGTGCTGAGGTTGATGGTCTCGTCCGCGCCCATGGCGCGCGCGCAGACCAAGGCGGGCTCGGCCACATCCACCGCCACGATACGTGCCGCACCGGCACGACGTAAGCCAGCGATGAGCAACACCCCAATGGGGCCACAACCCGTGACCAACACCTGTTTGCCAAACACCGAACCTGCGCGTTGAATCGCATGCAAACCCACCGACAAGGGTTCGGCCAAGGCTGCCAACGACAGGCTGAGCGAGTCATTGAGCTTGTGCGCTTGTGACGCGTCGATCACCAGTGACTCACGAAACGCCCCTTGGATGTGCGGAAAGCGCATGGCGCTGCCGTAAAACCGCATGTCCAAGCAATGGTTGTGCTGGCCTTTTTGGCAGTACTGGCATTGGCCGCAGGGGCGCGAGGGCGAAATCGCAATCCGTTGTCCTGCCACAAAGTGGGTCACGGCCGAGCCCACTGCGCTGACGATGCCCGACACCTCGTGGCCCAGCACCATGGGTTCTTTGATGCGCACCGTGCCAAAACCGCCGTGGCGAAAGTAGTGCAGATCAGACCCACAGATGCCGCCATAGGCCACGCGTACCGCAAGTTGATGGGGGCCCAAGGCCTCGGATTCAAACGCGTCTAAGCGCAGATCTTCGGGGGCATGACAAACAATGGCTTTACTCATATCAGTCCTTTACAGCTGCGCTGTCACGCCGCCGTCCACATACAAAATATGCCCGTTCACAAAGGTCGAGGCATCGCTGGCTAAGAACACAGCCGCGCCTGCTAATTCTTCCACGTCGCCCCAGCGGCGACTCGGTGTGCGGTTGGTCAGCCATGCACTGAAGGTGGTGTCGTTCACCAACTTTTCGTTGAGTTCGGTTTTGAAATAACCCGGGCCAATGCCGTTCACATTCAGACCCAAAGGGCCCCAATCAATCGCCATGCCTTTGGTCAACATTTTCAAAGCGCCTTTGCTGGCCATGTAAGGCGAAATACCGGGGCGTCCCAACTCGCTCTGCACCGAGCAGATGTTGATGATGCGACCCTTCTTGCGTGTGATCATGTGTTGCGCCACAGCTTGGCCCACAAAGAACACGCTGTCCAAGTTGGTTTGCATCAAGTCGTGCCAGTCTTGGTGCGAGAACTCGTGCAAGGGGGCGCGGCGTTGAATGCCTGCGTTGTTGATCAAGATGTCGATGGCACCGATGTCGCGTTCAATGCTGTCCACATTGGCTTTCACGGCCTCTGCATCGGTCACATCAAACGCACGTTCATGCACCTCAAAACCCTCGGTACGTAAGGTGGTTGCGGTAGCGCGCAGCTTGGCTGCATCGCGACCATTCAACACCAAGGACGCGCCTGCTTGCGCAAGGCCACGCGCAAGTCCCAAGCCAATACCGGCGGAGGAGCCCGTGATAAAGGCCAGCCGGCCATCGAGTCGAAATGTTTGTGCGGTGATCATGCGTGGTTCAACTGCAAGTGGTGTTCGATGTGCGCCACCAGACGATCGGCAGGTTCAGCAATGTCGAGGCTGAGTGCCGCTTCGTCGGCGCTAGGAATTTCTAGGGTCGCTAGCTGGCTGGCCAGCAAAGTCGCTGGCATGTAATGCCCTTGTCGTTGGCGAATGCGGTCTGCCAACACGCTGTGATCGCCATGCAAGTGCACAAATTGCAGGTCGGGCGAGGCTGCACGCAAGCGATCGCGATAGATGCGTTTAAGCGCTGAGCACGACACGACCAACCCCTCATCTGTTTGCAGGCCGGCCAAACGATGCGCAATGGCCTCGAGCCAATCGGCGCGATCGGCATCGGTCAAGGGTGTACCTGCCGCCATCAAGGCCACGTTGTGGGGGGGATGCAAAGCATCGCCCTCTAAAAAAGGCACACCCAGGCGCTGCGCCAAGCGTTGGCCCACGGTGCTTTTGCCGCAACCGCTCACACCCATGATGATGAGGCGAGGTGCTGTCATGGTCAGAGGCGTTGCTCAGTGCTGCCGTCAAAGACGTGGGCTTTGGCGGCATTGAATTGCAAGTACACGGTGTCATTGGGTTTGACATGGGTACGACCGTGCATGACCAGCACAAATTGTTGCGCTTCAATTTGCAGCAACAGCTCCGTCTCGGCGCCGGTGGGCTCAACCACGACCACCCGCGCGGCAATACCGCTGCTGGCGAGCTCAAGGTCACCGGGTCGAATGCCGTAATGCACGGTGGTGCCATCGGCCACGGGCTGGGCCGTCGGTGGCAGGGGCCATTGCGCACCGAGTGCAGCGACTTGCCCGTTATGTACCGTGCCTTTGAACACGTTCATGGCGGGCGAGCCAATGAATTGCGCGACAAACAAATTGCCAGGATGGTCAAACAACTCGAGCGGTGTGCCAATTTGTTCGACGATGCCATCGTGCATCACCACAATGCGATCGGCCATGGTCATGGCTTCGATTTGGTCATGCGTCACATACACCGTGGTGGTCTTGAGGCGTTGGTGCAACGCCTTGATCTCAGCCCGCATGGCGACGCGCAGTTTGGCATCCAGGTTAGACAGGGGTTCGTCAAACAAGAACACCTTGGGGTCGCGCACAATTGCGCGCCCCATCGCCACGCGTTGGCGCTGGCCACCGGAGAGTTCGCGTGGATAGCGATCTAACAGTGGGGTGAGGTTCAAGATATTGGCGGCGTGGTCCACACGCTCTTGCGTGGTTTTGGCATCGGCTTTGCGAAGGCGTAAAGAAAAGGCCAT
>CANGML010000152.1 GCA_947454585.1 Comamonadaceae bacterium | reverse complement strand
GCCAGATCTCAGGATGCGCGCCATCGCCAACATCTGTTGCTCACCGCCCGACAAGCGCGTGCCTTGGCTGTGGCGACGCTCCTTGAGGTTGGGGAACATCTCGTAAATTTCTTCGACCGACATGCCGCCAGGGCCAATCTTGGGCGGCAGCATGAGGTTTTCTTCGCAGCTCAGGGTCGAAAAAATACCGCGTTCTTCGGGGCAATACCCCAAGCCCAAACGCGCCACTTGGTTGGTCTGCATGCCAATGGTTTCAACACCATCAATTTGCACGGAACCGGTGCGACGACCGGTTAAACCCAAAATCGATTTGATGGTGGTCGAGCGACCGGCGCCGTTGCGACCCAGCAGGGTCACCAACTCCCCCTCATGAATTTCAAAATTCACACCGTGCAAGATGTGCGATTCACCGTACCAAGAATCCAGGTTGGCGACCTTTAAGAGGGGCTGACTCATGCGGCCTCCTCGGCGGTGCCCACATAGGCTTCGAGCACACGCGGGTCTTTGGACACCTGCGCATAGGGCCCTTCGGCCAAAACGCTGCCACGCGCCAACACGGTGATGGTGTCTGACAGATCTGCCACCACATTCATGTTGTGCTCCACCATCAGCACGGTGCGGTTGGCCGACACTTTGCGAATCAAGTCCACCACGCGGCTCACATCTTCGTGGCCCATGCCTTGGGTGGGCTCGTCTAGCAACATCAGCTCCGGATCAAGCGCGAGGGTGGTGGCAATCTCCAGCGCGCGCTTGCGGCCGTAGGGCAGCTCAACCGTTTGCGTGTGTGCGAAGCTGGCCAAATCCACCTGCTCTAGCAAATGCATGGCTTGCGCGTTCAAGCTGTTCAGGCTGTCCTCAGATTTCCAAAAGTGAAAGCTGGTGCCGAGCTTGCGTTGCAAGCCAATGCGCACGTTTTCCAACACGCTCAGGTGCGGGAAGACGGCCGAAATTTGAAACGACCGCACCATGCCCATGCGCGCCACTTCGGCCGCTTTGAGTGCGGTGATGTCTTGGCCGTTGTAAAAGATCTGGCCCGAACTCACCGGCAAAAATTTGGTGAGCAGGTTAAACACGGTGGTTTTGCCGGCGCCGTTAGGCCCGATCAAGGCGTGGATCGCGCCACGTTTGACTTGCAGGTTGACACCATCCACGGCGATGAATCCTTTGAATTCACGCGTGAGCTGCTTGGTTTCTAAGATGAAATCGTTGGGGGTCAAAGCGATTGCTTCCGAGGTTGATCCGTTTGTCTAGGACGGCTATCTTAGGGCATCGAAAGCAAGGGTGACAAAGGGGTAAACCCGTTTTTAAGTCACCTGTAGGACAAATTTTTAGACCACGGCGCCCGAGTTTTCGTCGTCTGGATCACCGGCCACTTTGACCGTGTGTTTGATCAGGTCTTCACGGCGAATGCCCAGCCACATGGCGATGGCGGCTGCCACGAAGACCGAGGAGTAAATGCCAAAGCAAATACCAATCGTCAGCGCCAGCGCAAAGTAATGCAGCGTGGCACCCCCAAACAACAACATGGACAACACCATGAGCTGCGTACAACCATGGGTGATGATGGTGCGGCTGATGGTGGAGGTGATGGCGTTGTCGATGATCTCCACCGTGTCCATCTTGCGGAAACGGCGGAAGTTCTCACGAATTCGGTCAAAGATCACCACCGATTCGTTCACCGAATAACCCAACACGGCCAGCACCGCCGCCAACACGGGCAGCGAGAACTCCCACTGGAAGAAGGCGAAGAAGCCCAAGATGATGACCACGTCATGCAAGTTGGCAATGATGGCGGCCACAGCAAACTTCCACTCAAAGCGCATGGCCAAATAAATCATGATGCCGACCACCACAAAGGCCAAGGCCTTGAGGCCGTCTACCGCCAACTCGTCGCCCACTTGCGGGCCCACAAACTCGGTGCGGCGCAGTTGCACATTGGCATCGGTGGCTTTGAGCGCGCTCAACACTTGTTCGCTTTGTTGCGCCGAGCTTTGGCCCTTGACCGCGGGCATGCGGATCATCACGTCGCGGGCCGTGCCAAAGTTTTGGACCTGCACATCGGAGAAACCGAGCTTGGCAATTTGGTCACGCACGGCATTCAGGTCAGCCGGTTGGCTGTAGCTGACTTCCATCAGCGTGCCACCCGTGAACTCGACCGACAGATGCAGGCCGCGGCTGAACAAAAAGAACACCGCCGCCAAGAACGTGATGAACGAGATGGCGTTGAACGCCACCGCATTTTTCATGAACGGAATGTCTTTGCGAATTTTGAAAAATTCCATGACTCACATCTCTTTCTGGGGCTGGGCGCTTAAGCGCGCCACACGGTGCCAATAGACACGCTTTGCAATTTCTTTTGGCGGCCATACCAAAGGTTGACCAAGCCCCGCGAGAAGAACACCGCCGAGAACATGCTGGTCAAAATGCCCAAGCAATGCACCACCGCAAAGCCGCGCACAGGGCCAGAGCCAAAGGCCAATAAAGCCAAGCCCGCAATCAGGGTGGTGACGTTGGAGTCGAGGATGGTGGCCCAGGCGCGGTCATAGCCCGCATGAATGGCCGCCTGTGGCGAGGCGCCGTTGCGCAACTCTTCGCGCACGCGTTCGTTGATCAGCACGTTGGCGTCAATCGCCATGCCCAGCACCAAAGCCATCGCAGCCATGCCAGGCAAAGTGAGCGTGGCTTGCAACATGGAGAGCACTGCCACCAAGAGCAACAAGTTCACGGCCAAGGCCACGCTGGAGAACACGCCAAACAACATGTAATAAAGACACATGAAGGCGGTCACGGCCACAAAGCCCCAGGTGACGGAGTTAAAACCCTTGGCAATGTTCTCGGCACCGAGGCTTGGGCCAATGGTGCGTTCTTCGATGATTTCCATCGGTGCCGCCAGCGAGCCCGCGCGCAGCAACAACGCGGTGTCGTTGGCTTCGACGGTGCTCATGCGGCCCGAAATTTGCACCCGGCCACCGCCGATTTCGCTGCGAATCACAGGCGCCGTGACGACTTCGCCTTTGCCTTTTTCAAACAGCAAAATCGCCATGCGTTTGCCCACGCTCTCGCGCGTCACGTCTTTGAAAATACGTGCGCCTTTGGCATCCAAGGTCAGGTGCACCGCGGCTTCTTGGTTTTGTGTGTCAAAGCCAGGCTGCGCATCGGTGAGGTTCTCGCCCGTCAAGATGACTTGCTTTTTCACAATCACGGCTTGGCCGCTGCGCTCTAAGAAACGCTCGGTGCCAAATGGCACGGGGCCGTTGTTGAGTTCGGCATTGCGCGCTTCGGCGCTGTCGTCGACCATGCGGATTTCCAGCGTAGCGGTACGGCCCAAAATGTCTTTGGCCTTGGCTGTGTCTTGCACGCCGGGCAGTTGCACCACGATGCGGTCGGTGCCTTGTTGTTGAATCACCGGCTCGGCCACCCCCAGCTCGTTGATCCGGTTGTGCAGCGTGGTGATGTTTTGTTTGATGGCCTGCTCTTGCACGCGCTTGGCCGCCACGGGGTTGATGACGGCGGTGAGTTTGAAGTCGGCCCCATCCGGCGCGCTGGTAGTTTGCAAATCCAAAAACTGGTCTTGGATCACGCGCTGTGCAGCGTCGAGGGTCTGCATGTCACGGAAACGAATCTCAATGGTTTGGTTGTTGCGGCTGATGCCGCTGTGGCGCACGTTCTTTTCGCGCAGGCCGGTGCGAATGTCACCCGCCAAGGACTCAGCCTTTTTGGTCAACGCCGCAGGCATGTCCACTTGCAGCATGAAGTGCACGCCACCGCGCAGGTCCAAGCCCAAATACATGGGCGATGCGTTCATTGAAGTCAGCCAGGCCGGTGAGCGGGCCAACAAATTCAAAGCCACCACATACGAGGGGTCGTTGGCGTCGGGCACCAAGGCTTGCTGAATGGCGTCTTTTGCTTTGAGCTGCTGGTCGGTGCTGCCAAAGCGGACCTTGAGCGACCCGTTGTCCAAGTTCACAGCATCGGGCGTGAGGTTGGCGGCGGTCAACGCCGCTTGCACCCGCTCTTGTACCGCCAGGTCGACCTTGACAGAGGCCTTGCCTGCCGAGATTTGCACCGCAGGCGCTTCGCCAAAAAAGTTAGGCAGCGTGTAGAGGCCGCCAACAACCAAAGCGATCACGATGATCGCGTACTTCCAAAGGGGGTAACGGTTCATGATCGCTTCGTCGTCTCAGTGGCTAGGGATGTCAGCTGTCGCGTTAGATGGAGCCTTTGGGCAGGACTTGCACCACGGCTTGACGTTGCAATTGCACTTCCACGCCTGCTGAGATTTCGATGGTCACCGTTGCGTCAGCCAACTTGGTGACCTTGCCGAGCAAGCCGCCAGCGGTCGCAATTTCGTCGCCTTTGGCGAGCGCTTCGATCATGGCTTTGTGCTCTTTTTGACGTTTCATCTGTGGGCGAATCATCACGAAGTACAAGACCACAAACATCAACACCAAAGGCAGCATGCCTTGCAAAGAAGACATCAAGTCACCGCCTGCAGCGGCGGCAGGTGCGGTTTGGGCATAAGCAGAAGAAATCAACACGGTCAAACTCCAATGTGAGGGACTGCTGCCAGGGTGCAAAACGCCCCAGCAGGCCAACCTTGGATTGTATGCGGCTGGCCCCGTGCCTCAGTTGGGGTTGGGCCACTGCGCTTTCAAGGCGGCCCAATTCTGACGGGCTGCGGCCAAGTGGCGCGCTTTGACGTGACCAAAGCCCTTGATTTGTTCAGGGATTCGTGCGATCTGGACCGCTAAGGCGTGGTTGGTGGTGTCGAGTTGCGCCAGCAGCGCCTCCACGTCGGCGCGGTAGTCCTGGATGAGCGCACGTTCGCTGCGGCGCTCGTCGGTGTAACCAAACACATCGAGCGCGGTGCCTCTGAGCCCCTTGAAGTGCTTGAGCAGCTTGAACCCCGACAACATGAGCGGCCCAAACTTTTGCTTTTGC
>CANGML010000151.1 GCA_947454585.1 Comamonadaceae bacterium | reverse complement strand
GTGCAGGAGCCGACCGATGATTGAAATGCCCAAACTCACACCCCGCCAACAGCAGATTCTGGAATTGATTCAATCCGCCATTGCCAACACAGGCTCGCCCCCGACCCGCGCAGAAATTGCCAACGAGCTCGGGTTCAAGTCCGCCAATGCCGCCGAAGAACATTTACAAGCCCTGGCCCGCAAGGGCGCTATCGAGTTAGTCAGTGGCACGTCTCGCGGCATACGCTTAAGGGGACATAACCTGCGCAGCCAGTCGGACAGCAGTTTGTTCAGCGCCACATCAGGCTTCTCGCTGCCATTGGTCGGTCGCGTGGCGGCAGGATCTCCCATCTTGGCGCAAGAGCATGTGGACCAAAGCTATTTTGTAGAAAGTAGTTTGTTTCAACGCAAGCCCGACTACCTGCTGCGTGTGCGCGGCATGTCGATGCGTGACGCCGGCATCATGGATGGCGATTTGCTGGCTGTTCAATCCACCCGAGATGCTAAAAACGGCCAAATTGTGGTGGCCCGTTTGGGCGAAGAGGTCACCGTGAAACGCTTTCGCAAGACGGCAGACCACATTGAATTACTGCCTGAGAACCCTGATTTCAAAACAATTGTTGTAGAACCCGGCGAACCCTTTGAAATCGAAGGTTTGGCGGTCGGTCTGATCCGTAACACCATGATGATGTGAAGAGAGAACAAACATGAGCATTGCACTTCTAGGCGCCTACCGCCTCCTCAACCCACTGCACCACGTGGTACGTCACTTTATGCCCGAACAAGCCATGCAAAGCGCCCGTCGCCCCTTGCCATTGCGCGTGGCACGCGTGATGGAAGCCCATCACAACCGCAAAAATGCAGGACGCATGGTCATCTCAGGCCGTATGGCCGATGTGTGCGCCGAACTTGACCGTTTGGCTGAGCTCGAAAATCGTCACTGATTTGTAAAAAACGGGTCCCCCGCAAGGGGTAAGCCCGCTCGCGCAAGGCACAATCTAGGGATGAATATTGTCATCCTCGACGACTACCAAGATGTCGTGCGCAAACTGTCTTGCGCTTCCAAATTAGAAGCTTACCCAGCCAAGGTCTATACCAACACCATCAAAGGTGTCGGACAACTCTCCGTCAGACTCAAAGACGCTGAAGTGTTGGTACTGATTCGTGAACGAACGCACTTGACCAAGCAACTCCTCGAAAAGTTGCCCAAACTCAAACTCATTTCCCAAACCGGAAAAATCGGTAGCCACATTGATCTTGCGACCTGTACCGAACGCGGGATCGCCGTTGCAGAAGGCGCGGGCTCACCGATCGCACCCGCTGAGCTGGCATGGGCATTGATCATGGCCGCCATGCGCCGCTTGCCCCAATACATCAGCAACCTCAAACATGGTGCTTGGCAGCAATCCGGTCTGAAAGCCGGCTCCATGCCCACCAACTTTGGATTAGGGCAAGTCTTACGCGGCAAAACCTTGGGTGTTTGGGGTTACGGCAAGATTGGTCAACTGTTGGCGGGCTATGGCAAAGCGTTTGGTATGCGCGTTTTGATGTGGGGCAGCGAGGCTTCGCGGGACCGTGCTGCCAAAGATGGCCTGAATGTGGCAAGCTCGCGAGAAGCATTTTTTGAAGAATCCGACATCATCAGTCTTCACTTGCGTTTGGTGGACGAAACCCGAGGTATCGTGAAGTTGGCCGACTTGATGCGCATGAAGCCCACGGCCTTGTTGGTCAACACATCACGCGCAGAACTGATCGAACCTGACGCGCTGATTTCAGGCCTGAACCGTGGCCGTCCGGGGATGGCCGCCATCGACGTGTTCGAGAGCGAACCCATCATGCAAGGTCACGCCTTGTTGCGTTTGGAAAACTGCATCTGCACACCGCACATCGGCTACGTCGAGCAAGACAGCTACGAGCTTTATTTCGGAACAGCTTTTGACAACGTGGTGAACTTCATCAAAGGCACACCGACCAATATCGTTAACCCAGGCGCACTGCAAGTTCGCCGTTAAGCCTTGTCATCATTTTTATGACTTCAATCTACCAAACAGTCGGCATCGTGGGCGCCGGCGCGATGGGCCGTGGCATCGCACAAATTGCTGCGCAAGCAGGCAGCCATGTCAAACTCTTTGATATCCAAAACGGTGCGGCAAGTCAAGCCATGCAAGCGCTAGAGCAGCAATGGGACAAATTGCTTGAAAAGTCCAAAATCACCGCTGAGCAAACCAGCGACTACAAGCAACGTGTTCACGCCTGCGCCACTCTGCAAGATTTAGCTGACTGCGATTTGGTGATTGAAGCGGTGGTTGAGCGACTCGATATCAAACAATCGCTGTTTGCTGAGATCGAAGCACTCGTCAAACCTAAAGCGGTTCTGGTCACGAACACCTCCTCGTTGTCGGTGACGGCGATTGCCTCTGCGCTGAAACGTCCCGAGCAATTCGCAGGATTTCATTTTTTTAACCCCGTGCCCTTGATGAAGGTCGTCGAGGTGATTGCAGGTCTGAAAACTGCCACGCCCATTTGTGATGACCTGGCCATATTTGCGCAACAAATGGGCCATCAGCCTGTCATGGCCCAAGACACGCCTGGCTTCATCGTCAACCATGCAGGCCGCGCTTACGGCACCGAGGCGCTTCGGATTGCGTCTGAGGGGATCACCGACTTTGCCACCATCGACCGCATTCTGCGTGACCAAGTGGGTTTCAAACTCGGCCCATTTGAGCTGTTGGACTTGACGGCACTCGATGTCTCTCATCCCGTGATGGAGGCTATTTACAAACAGTATTACGAGGAACCCCGCTACCGTCCTAGCGTGATCACCGCGCAGCGTTTAGCTGGGGGTGTCGTTGGCAAAAAAGTGGGGGAAGGCTTTTACACTTACGTCAATGGTGTGGCACAAGTGCCGCCTGAGCCGGCCACTCCGATCCTGGCTGACATGCCGCCGGTATGGGTCTCCACCCGTGCGGTTCGTCGCGCCGAACTGTTGCAGCTGCTCAAAGATTTGGGCGCCAACATTGAAACAGGCGTCTCGCCCTCGGCGCACGCGCTATCCATCGTGGCACCCTTAGGGTTCGATGTGACCACGGTCGCCATCATCGAACGCTTGGACCCTGCCCGCACGATCGGCATCGACATGCTGATTGACGACCAACTCACGAAGCGACGAGTACTCGCCACCAACCCCGCCACCCGCGCAGACATGCGTGATGCAGCGCACGCACTTTTTGCCCGTGACGGCAAGCCAGTGAGCGTGATTCGTGACAGCGGTGGCTTTGTAACCCAACGGGTAGTCGCTCATATCGTCAACATCGCCTGCGATATTTGTCAGCAAGGCATTTGCACCCCCAAAGATTTGGAAACTGCCGTCACCCTCGGATTGGGGTACCCCATGGGCCCTCTGATGATGGGCAACAAGTTTGGGCCGACTGAGCTGTTGGAAGTTCTCTTCAATGTGCAAACTGTGTATGGCGATCCGCGTTATCGCCCCAGCCCTTGGCTGCGTCGACGTGGCGCCCTAGGTTTAAGTTTGATGCACGTCGAGGACTGATCACATATGACAGCACAACTCAAAAGTACCAGTCAAGGTCAAACCTTGGTCTTGACCCTGTCCGACCCCGTGCTCCGCAATGCCATGGGGCCTGATATCTACGCGGCAGGCATTGAGGCGCTGAGCGTCGCAGAAACGAACCCCGAAATTCACAGTGTGATCATCACGGGCGAAGGCGCGCACTTTTGTGCGGGCGGTAATCTGAATCGACTCCATGCCAACCGTGAACGTCCGCCTGAAGTTCAAGCGCAAAGCATTGAGTCCATGCACAGCTGGATGGAAGCGATTCGCACCTTCCCCAAACCCGTCATCGCTGCGGTCGAGGGTGCGGCGGCAGGTGCTGGCTTTTCATTGGCCCTGATGTGCGACTTCGTGGTTGCCGCAGCCGACAGTGTGTTCGTCATGGCCTACAGCAACATCGCCCTGTCACCCGATGGCGGTGCCAGTTGGAATTTATCCCGCGCCCTGCCCCGTCAACTGGCATCAGAGCTGTTGATGCTGGGTGAACGCATCACGCCTGCGCGCTTGCAGACCTTGGGTCTTGTCAACCGCGTGGTGGACAGTGGCCATGCCTTGTCTGAAGCCTTGCAACTGGCAGAACGTCTGAATGCACGCGCCCACAACAGTATCAGCAGCATCAAAGAGTTGCTGAACGATGCACAAACCAATGGCATCACAGAGCACTTGGCGCAAGAGCGCCATCATTTTGTGAACAACCTGCACCACGTCAATGGCGGCATCGGGATCCAAGCCTTTATCAACAAAGAGATACCGCGCTACAAATAAAATAGCGTCACGCACTTGACATCGGCGTCAGGTCTCCAGCGCGACAAATTTTCACTTTCAGGTCACACAAAAGACAGGCTATGGACGATCCAATTCTTAATATCGAAGAACGCGAGGCCATCAACGCAGGCCGTTGGTTCTCTTCTCTTTCACCTTCTCTTCGACACGACATTCTTCGATGCGCTTACGTCAAACGATGCAAAGACAGCGACTTGATCGCAGCTCGCGGCGACCCCGCCGAAGAGTGGATGGCGTGCGCGCGTGGCGCAGTGCGGGTGAGCTCGACATCCCTGTCGGGCAAACAAATCACATTTACCTATGTGGAGCCCGGCATTTGGTTCGGCGATGTGGCGATCTTGGATGGCGATCGTCGCACGCACGATGTGTACGCCCATGGCGAGACCACGATTCTGTGTGTGGCCAAAGCAGATTTCCAAAAAATTCTGAGCCAGCACGTCGAGTTCTACGAGGCCATGTTGCGCCTGCAAGCGCGCCGCATACGTCAACTGTTTGGTTTGGTCGAGGACCTGAACACACTGCCCCTGCGCTCACGCTTGGCCAAGCAGCTGCTGCATCTCGCTCGCAGCTACGGTGTGCAGAGCTTGACCAATGCACAAGAGATTCGCATTGGCTTGCATCTGGCCCAAGAGGAACTCGCG
>CANGML010000150.1 GCA_947454585.1 Comamonadaceae bacterium | reverse complement strand
TACGTTCAAAGTCACCGCTTTGAGCGCAGCGACAAAGCTTATGCAGCATGCCTAAAGCGAATGCGGTGTGGCGTGACTGCCCGTAGCGACATTCTGAGCGCAGCGAAGAGGAGCCTAGGGCAGTTACGCCACGCCGCATTCGCGCAAACCCAAGCTACAGAACCAAAAACGCAGCGAGCAAAAAAGCTTAACTGCCCGCCACCTTCATGCGGTTGATCAACACCGACCCCATGGTCTTGGCCCCCATGGTGTAAACATCTGAACCCATGGCCTCAATGCCTAGGAACATGTCTTTCATATTGCCCGCGATGGTGATTTCTTGCACGGGGTAGGCAATGCGCCCGTTTTCGACCCAGAACCCGCTCGCGCCGCGTGAGTAATCGCCCGTGACGTAGTTCACGCCCTGGCCCATCAACTCAATCACGAACAGACCCGTGCCCAGCTTTTGCAACATGGCGTCTAAGTCGTCTGTGGGCTGGGTCAAGCGTGAGGACATGACCAAGTTGTGCGAGCCCCCCGAGTTGCCGGTGGTGGACATGCCCAGTTTGCGTGCGGTGTAACTACTCAGAAAGTAACCTTCAACCCTACCGGCATCCACCACGCGACGGGCACGGGTGGTCACACCCTCATCGTCAAACGGCGAACTGCCTTTGCCGCGCATGACAAACGGATCCTCAGAAATATCGATGTGTTTGGGGAACACCTTGGTGCCTAAGGCGTCGAGTAAGAACGTGCTCTTGCGATACAAGGCCCCGCCACTCACCGCTTGCACAAAAGCCCCTAACAAACCCGCAGCGACAGGGGACTCAAACAACACAGGGCATTCCACCGTGGCAATCTTGCGCGACTTCAAACGGCTCAAGGCACGCTCAGCGGCATAGCGCCCCACCGCCTCTGGGGAGGCCAGCGCTTGGGCGTCGCGCATGGAGCTGTACCAAGCATCGCGCTGCATGCCGTCGCCCTTGCCTGCGATAGGTGCGACCGAGATGGTGTGGCGCGAGCTGGCATAGCCGCCACGAAAACCGTGGGTGTGGGCGCTGAAAAAATGGCTTTGCTGCGCCGACACGGCCGCGCCTTCGCTGTTGGTGATGCGCTTGTCGGTTTGCATGGCTGCGGCTTCGCAGCGCAGGGCGAGCGTGGCAGCGTCTGCGCTGGTGATATTCCAAGGGTGGAACAAATCCAAATCAGGGTGGTGCTGGGCGATGTCTTTTTCATCGGGCAACCCCGCCACAGGGTCTTCGGCGGTGAAGCGGGCAATGTCGTAGGCGGCTTGCACGGTGCGTTCAATCGCCGCCTGCGAGAAGTCAGAGGTGCTGGCATTGCCGCGGCGGTGGCCCAGGTACACCGTCACACCCAAGGATTTGTCGCGGTTGCGCTCCACGTTTTCCAACTCACCTTTGCGCACCGACACGCTCAAACCACAGCCCTCAGAGGCATCCGCCCCTGCGTCGGTGGCGCCGAGCTTTTTGGCGTGCAGCAAGGCGGCGTCGACCAGCGACTCAAAGTGTTCGCGGCTGTAGCTGAAACCTTGGGCAGGTGTGTGAGGGGAGGCTTGGTTTTGAGAGGCTTTGGTCATATCGGCGGCTATGATACTTGTCAGATAGAAGGCTCCCCCATTTATGTCACGTAAACCCAAAAAAGGTTACTTTGTCCGCGGTCAATTTGTGGCCGAAGGCAGCGAACTCGACCTCGAACTCAAAGCCGAACTCAAAGGCACCGAAGGCCTGAGCCGCACCGACCGCAAAAAAGACAGCGACGACCGCCAAGACTTGGGCGTCGAGCTGCTCACCCTGCGCAGCGAGTTAATGGAACGTCTCAGCGCCCAAGGCCACATCACTGACCAACTGCGTGAGGCCTTGGTTGAAGCGCGCCGCATCACCAACTTTGAAGGCAAGCGCAGGCAAATGCAATATGTGGGCAAGCTCATGCGCAAGCTCAGCGAAGACGCCGTCGACGCCGTCAAAGACGCGCTCAACGAGCAACGCATGGGCAGCACCAAAGACACCTTGGCCCTGCACTTGGCCGAAAGCTGGCGCGACCGACTGATGGCGGAAGACTCGGCGTTGCAAGACTGGATGAACGAGTACCCCAGCACCGACAGCCAGCAGCTGCGCGCGCTGGTGCGCCAAGCGCGCAAAGACGACGTCACCACAAAGGCCGACATTGCCAAGGGTTTGTTGCCGCGCCAAAGCCGTTCCTACCGAGACATATTTCAGCTCATCAAAGAACAACTCAACTTGGCTGACGATGTGCTGCACACGCCAGAAGAAGACGAAGACGCTTACAAGCCATGACAGACGCCAACTTGCCCACCCCCGATGACCGTTGCGACACCCTCAAGATCGGCATCGTCTCCATCAGTGACCGTGCATCCAGCGGCACCTACGAAGACAAAGGGCTCCCTGCCCTGCGCGACTGGTTGGGCCACGCCTTGTACAACCCGATTCACTACGTGGCGCGTCTCATCCCTGACGAGCAAGCCACCATCAGCCAAACCCTGATTGAACTGGTGGATGCGGGTTGTCACTTGGTACTCACCACCGGTGGTACAGGCCCTGCCCTACGTGATGTCACCCCAGAGGCGACGCTGGCTGTGGCACACAAAGAAATGCCCGGCTTTGGCGAGCAAATGCGGCAAGTGAGCTTGAAGTTTGTGCCCACTGCCATCCTGTCACGCCAAGTGGCCGTGGTTCGCGACAACAGCCTCATCATCAACTTGCCCGGTCAGCCCAAGTCCATCCAAGAAACCTTGGGCGGTTTGAAAGATGCCCAAGGCAAGCAACAGGTGGACGGCATCTTTGCAGCCGTGCCGTATTGCATTGATTTGATCGGCGGCCCTTACATGGAAACACGCGATGATTTTTGCAAGGGTTGGCGGCCCAAGACTGCGGTGAAATCGAAACGCGTGTGACCCGATGACCGCTTAGATTTTTTTAGGTGTGGACGGCTTGGCTTCGATCCGCATCACCACAGGCTCGGTGCCTGACATGTCGAAATAGATGTCGCTGAAAAACAGTTTCACCATAGGCAAATCTTTGCCTATGGCAGTGCGATTGGGCATGAATTGCAAAACCTCAAACACATAGTGGTTCAGGGTGTCGACAAACCTCTCAAAGTGCGGCATCTCGATGTCAAACAAGGGCTTCACCCAAATTTTCCACTGCCCAGGCATCACCTGGTCTTCGGTCAACGTGACTTCACACACCACATCGCTGGTGATCAGCCCATACTGTTCCAAATCAAAGGTGAACTGCCCTTCAAACGCATTGGCCGCATTCAAGGTCGCCAAAATCCGTTTGGGATATATATTCAAAAATTGCATCATCAGTCCAGCAGTTGATTGATTCGTGCGGCCTCGAAATGCTCGCGACGCGCAGCGTCTTCAGGCACGCAATCAGGTTTGGCTTGTGCCGTGGAAAGCGCTTCGATGGCCTGCCACAACAACGCAATTTGGTGCTCTTGCGAGGCAGCGTTGTCAATCAACCCGCGCATGGCTTGGCTCACGGGGTCATCGTTTTGCGTGACGCCATAGGCTGAAAAACCCATCTTCGATGCTGCCGCTTCGCGCTGTACATCGGTCTGGGCTTGAATGATGCGAGCGGGGTTGCCCACCGCCGTGGCACCAGCCGGCACCGGCTTGGTCACCACCGCATTGCTGCCCACGCGGGCGCCATCACCCACGGTGAAGCCGCCCAACACTTTGGCGCCTGCACCAATCACCACATCGTTGCCCAAGGTGGGGTGGCGCTTTTCGCCTTTGTACAGCGATGTCCCCCCCAGAGTCACACCTTGGTAGATGGTGCAACCATCGCCAATCTCTGCCGTTTCGCCCACCACCACGCCCATGGCGTGGTCAAAGAACACGCGCTCGCCAATCTTGGCAGCGGGGTGAATTTCAATGCCCGTGAACCAACGCGAGACGTTGGAGATGAACCGGCCCAGCCACTTGAAGCCCAAATTCCAGCAGCCATGCGCCACGCGGTGTAACACCACGGCATGCAAGCCGGGGTAGCAGGTCAGCACTTCCCAGCGGCTTCGTGCGGCGGGATCGCGATCCAAAATGCATTGAACATCAGAGCGTAGGCGTGAAAACATAGTGACTGGATTATCGTTGCCCATCAGGCATCTTTTTGTACGGACTGCGACATCGCCTTAGCGATGCCACGCAAGATGTGGATTTCCTCTTGTGTCACCTGCGCGCGGTTGAACAGCTGGTTCAAACGAGGCATGAGTTTTTTGGGGGCTTCAGGGTCCAGAAAACCAATCGCCGTCAAGGACTGCTGCCAATGATCGAGCAAGCCCGCAAGCTGTTGGGCATCCGCCAATGGCGTGGGTACAGGGGATGTTTGCAGGGAGGCAAAACCACCCAAGGCCTGTCGCCAGTCGTAGGCCAACACTTGCACCGCAGCAGCCAAATTCAGAGAGCCGAATTTGGGGTCGGTGGGAATGCTCAAACAGGTATGGCAGCGATAGACATCCTCGTTGCGCATACCAAAGCGCTCCGAACCAAACAAAAAGCCCACCCCAAAGTCAGCATCGTGGCGGTGCTCGGCGGCAAGCGCTGCAAAGTGCGGCCGTGGCTCTAGGGTCGGGGGGCCAAAGTCACGCGGCGTCATGGCGGTGGCGCACAGGTGGTGCAGACCGTCGATGGCTTCATCCAGGGTTGCCACGATGCGGGCATTGGCCAGCACATCCAAGGCACCGCTGGCGCGCTGGATGGTTTCTTCGCGACGCAGCACGTTGTCCCAGCGAGGCGCAACGAGCACCAAATCGGTGAAGCCCATCACCTTCATGGCACGAGCGGTGGCCCCCACATTGCCGGCGTGGCTGGTGTTTAAAAGAATGAAGCGGGTTTTCATGGGCGTTGAAGCTGTCTTAGCGCGTAAAATCTGCGCCATTGTCGCCGCCCGCATCGCCGGGCGTTCATCTTTGGCTCGTTTTGAGTCAGCTCTTCACAAAATTTATGTCGTCCTCTTCTTCTGTACACCCCATGCTCAACGTGGCCGTCAAGGCTGCACGCGCCGCCGGCG
>CANGML010000149.1 GCA_947454585.1 Comamonadaceae bacterium | reverse complement strand
TTCAATTCAAAACAATTTAGGTGTGAAAAAGGGGCTTCACAAGCCCCTTTTCAAACTTGGGCCGCGTGGTTAAGCAGCAACTTCAACAAACTCTTCGTCGCCTTCGGTCACAGCCTTGACCAAGTCATTGGCGGCGCTCGCACGACCTTCGATGATGGCGTCAGCGATACCGCGAGCGTACAAGGTCACTGCCTTGGACGAATCGTCGTTACCAGGGATGATGTAGTCGATGCCTTCAGGTGAGTGGTTAGAGTCGACCACACCGATCAATGGGATGCCCAATTTACGAGCTTCAGCGATCGCAATTTTGTGGTAACCCACGTCCACCACGAAAATAGCATCTGGCAGCACGGCCATGTCTTGGATACCACCGATGTCTTTTTCAAGCTTTTCCATTTCGCGCTTGAACATCAGTTGCTCTTTTTTAGACAAAGCATCGAGACCCGCTTCTTGCTGGATCTTCATGTCTTTCAAACGCTTGATCGACGTCTTGACCGTTTTGAAGTTGGTCAACATACCGCCCAACCAACGTTGGTCAACATAAGGCACGCCAGCACGTTGTGCTTCAGCGGCCACGATTTCGCGTGATTGGCGTTTGGTGCCGACCATCAACACGGTGCCGCGGTTGGCAGACAGCTGCTTCACGAACTTGACAGCGTCGTGGAACATCGGCAACGACTTTTCCAAGTTGATGATGTGAATTTTGTTGCGATGGCCGAAGATGAAGGGGGACATCTTGGGGTTCCAGAAGCGAGTTTGGTGACCAAAGTGGACGCCGGCTTCAAGCATTTCGCGCATGGTGACTGACATAAAGATACTCCAAAGGTTGGGTCTAAAATCCAGCCCGTCATCACCGCAAGTTTCGTTTTTGAAATCTTCCGGCAACACCTTGATTGGGCTGGTTTGCGAGTGATGTTTGTCCGAATTTGAGACAAAGCCTCAACCTCGGAAAAACCCAATGATTCTAGCATACCCATACACCTCCCTCCCCCGCCTGTACCTGAGCTCTGCGAGGACTTGCCCATGAAGATCGCAGTCATCGGCGCAGGTGTGATCGGCATCAGCACAGCCTACGAACTCGCCACACACGGTCACCAAGTCAGCGTTTTTGAAAGCAATGGTGCCGCAGCAGAGGAATGCAGCTTTTCCAACACGGGCGTGGCGTCGGCCGGCTATGCCTCGCCATGGGCCAAACCCGGCATGGTCAAGCATGTCTTGACCCACTTGTGGCAACGCGATAACCCCATGCAATTGAACAGCCTGAAACTGACCGATTGGCGATGGTTATGGCAATGGCGCAAAGCTTGCAACAGCGCCACCTACCAACGCAACCGCGAAAGCATGTTGCGCTTGGCGGAGTACAGCAGCTTGCGCTTGCGCACCTTGACCGACACGCTGAATTTAGAGCATGAAAAGAGCCAAGGCTACCTAGTGCTACTTCGCAGTGAGCGCGAAAGCAAACTCATGCAAGCGTCTTTGGCCGTGCTACGTGATGCAGGTTTGAGCTTCAAGACCTTGAATGCTGAGGAGGCGCGCGTCATTGAACCCGCGCTCAATCCAGACACAACACTGCACCAGGCCATTCACTTCCCCGATGACGACATCGGCAACTGTCGTCAATTCAGTTTGCTGCTGAAAAATGAAGCTGAGCTGCTAGGCGTGAAGTTCTTCTTGAACACCCAAGTTCAACCCCTGACACACTCGGCGCCTAAAACCATTCGGACATCGGCCAACACAGAGGGCGAAAAGTTTGATGCGGTGGTGGTCTGTGCCGGTCTGGGTAGCGCCCCACTTTTGCGCCGTCTGGGGCTACGAATTCCTTTGGCTGCGATGCACGGTTACGTCATCAGCGCGGCGATGCGAGAACAACTGGATGCACCCCGCAGCGGCGTCATGGACGAACAATACAAAATTGCCATCAGCCGATTAGGTCAACGCATTCGCGTGTCTGGCGGTTTCGAACTAGGCGGTAGTGCCACGCGTCACGACCCCAACGTCATCAAAACCCTCTACCAAGTTTTGGACGACTGGTTCCCGGGCGCCGCCCGCACGCAGGCCAATGTGCAAATTTGGAAAGGCTCACGCCCGATGTTGCCTGATGGCCCCCCCATCATTGGGGCGAGCGGGATTCCCGGCGTCTGGTTGAACTTGGGTCATGGCGCTAGCGGCTGGGCCTTGGCCTGCGGCAGCGCCCGCGCCATCGCCGACAGCATTCACGGGAAAAGCCCAGATATTGATCTGCAAGGCTTGGGCCTTGAACGGCTCCACTGACGTCAATGACATCCCTTGGTTTGACGCAAGCCCTCAGCGATCAAGCGATTTGGCCGCTCTACAAGGTCGATCAAACACGGGCTATCGAGCAACAGGCACATAAGGCACTGCCCCCCTTCACGCTGATGCAGCGCGCAGGACTGGCCACGGCACAGCTGGCCTTGGCCATTGCTCCGCACGCACAGAAAATCTGGATCGCCTGCGGCTCTGGAAACAACGGGGGGGATGGACTAGAAGCGGCAACCCTGCTTAAAGCTTGGGGCAAAAAACCCGTGGTCACATGGCTGGGTGAAGAAGGCCAGTTGCCAAGTGATGCACATCAAGCTTGGCTCCAAGCTGTGTCTGCAGGCGTGGAGTTCGCAGCGCAGCCCCCCTCGCAATTCGACCTCGCGGTGGACGCTTTGCTGGGTATTGGCGCGCAACGCGCACCCGAGGGCATGCTGGCCGCTTGGTTGAACGCCATGCAAGACAGCAGTTCACCCATCCTGTGTGTCGACACACCTTCGGGGCTCATGGCCGACACAGGCCAATGGTTAGGCGGCAGAAATGCCAGTACAGCCAAGCGTCATACGCTGTCCCTCCTCACCCTCAAACCGGGCTTGTTCACGGCCGATGGCCGCGATGCTGCAGGCCAGGTGTGGTTCAACGATTTAGGCGTCACGCCATCTCAAGTGCCAAGTGCTTGGCTGCAATGCGCGAAGGCTGAACAACCCGATCTGCCGTACAACAGCCACAAAGGCACATTTGGTGATGTGTGCATTTTGGGTGGCGCCCCAGGCATGACAGGGGCCGCCCTGCTATGCGCTTTAGGCGCCTTGCATGGACATGCGGGTCGCGTGTTTGTTGGACTGCTTGACCATGATGCCCAGCACGCGGTGATGGCAGCTTACCCCCCGTTGATGGTTCGCGCGCCAGAAGCCCTCGCTCTGGAGACATCCACGGTGGTTTGCGGCTGTGGCGGCGGCGATCAGATTCACAACCACGTACCAAGGGTCTTGTCATGCGCACAAAAATTGGTGCTCGATGCCGATGCACTGAATGCCATTGCGCGAGACACATCGCTGCAGCGCTTACTGAAGAAACGCCAGCAGCGCCAAAAGATCACCGTCATCACACCCCACCCCTTAGAGGCGGCACGACTCCTTGGTATCAGCAGCCAACAGGTGCAAAGCGATCGTCTCAGCGTTGCTCAACAATTGGCAGATGCCTTTGAAGTTACGGTCGCTCTCAAAGGCGCAGGCACCATCGTGGCCAGCCCTTCGCACACACCAACGATCAACCTCAGCGGTAACGCACGACTCGCCACGGCAGGCACAGGGGATGTGTTGTCTGGTTTGATTGGGGCCTACCTAGCGCACAGCGACCACGCTTTCGAAGCCACCTGCCAAGCCGTTTTCGAACATGGCCATGTGGCAGACACATGGCCATGCGAGGGCCCGCCTCTAGATGCAGCTTCTTTAGCTGCGTGGGTGCGCTAAAGCTCTGCGCGAAGCAAACTGCCTATTTGCGGGATCGACGGCTTTTAGAGCCCGCCTTTTTATCCGCTGCTAGACGCGACCCACCGCCTGAAGACTTGCCCTCGCCGCGGCTAGCCTTGCTACCCATCTTGGTGAAGGCTTTTTTTACGGCTGTTTTGAAGTTTTGCATGGGCGAACCACTGGTTTCTTTGCCGCTACGTGGCAACAGTTCATCACCGTCTCGTACCAGTCGGAAATCAATTTTTCGACCATCCAAATCCACGCGACTGACTTGAATCCGCACACGCGAGCCAATGCCATAGCGAATGCCCGTTCGTTCACCACGCAGCTCTTGTCGCATTTCATCGAACCGGAAATATTCACCGCCCAGCTCTGTGATGTGCACCAGACCTTCGACATACATCGCATCCAATGTGACGAACAAACCAAAGCCTGTTGCAGCTGTCACCACGCCACCGTATTCCTCGCCCAGATGCTCGCGCATGTATTTGCACTTGAGCCAAGCCTCGACGTCGCGGCTGGCCTCGTCGGCACGACGCTCATTGGCGCTGCAATGCAGGCCGGCAGCCTCCCATGCCTGTTGGTCTGGCGAGGGTTTTGTTTTTAACGCCAACTTGTCCTCTGGTTCACGCACGCGTGAAGCCAAGCGACGTGCTAACTTGGCATGCGCTTCTCCTGGGGTCGGCAACGCAGGCAAATGGTATTTGCGCTTGGTCAAAATGGCTTTGATGACCCGATGGACTAACAAGTCCGGATAGCGACGAATCGGACTCGTGAAGTGCGTGTAGGCCTCAAACGCTAAGCCAAAGTGGCCGTTGTTATCTGGCGTGTAGACCGCTTGCTGCATAGAACGCAACAACATGGAATGAATTTGTTGTGCGTCAGGACGGTCTTTGGTTGCCTCAGCAATGGCTTGGAATTCAGCGGGTTTGGGGTTATCGCTCACGCTCATGCCCACACCTGTGGCTTTGAGATAGCCGCGCAACAAATCGATCTTTTCTGGCGTTGGGCCTTCGTGCACACGGAACAAGCCGGGATGCTTGCTTTGCAAAATAAAGTCCGCACTGCATACGTTGGCAGCCAACATGGCTTCTTCGATTAATTTATGGGCGTCGTTGCGAACCCGCGGGACGATCTTCTCGATACGGCCACTTTCATCACACACGATCTGCGTCTCTGTGGTCTCAAAGTCAACCGCACCGCGCACGCGACGTGCTTTGAGCAAGGCGCCATAGACATCGTGCAAGTTCAACAAATCGTCAATGCGTTCTTTGCGTTTGGCCGCCTCAGGTCCCCG
>CANGML010000148.1 GCA_947454585.1 Comamonadaceae bacterium | reverse complement strand
TCTTATAGCCAAAATCAATTACTCCTTGGGTGCTCAGTAAGACACGGGCACCGGGTCCAGCGATCGACACATATACCAAGTCGCCACACTGCAATAAGGCGCCCAAGCCGCAGCGACCTCGCGTGCCTCGCTGCGACTGACGGCTTCGCCGGAAAAATAGTTACGGCTGATGCCGTTGATCAAGCCCACATCGTCCAGCGGCAAGACGTTGGGACGCATGAGATGAAACATCAAAAACATTTCAGCGGTCCAGCGACCAATGCCGCGAATCGCCACCAATTCATCAATGATGTCGTCGTCCGACATCTCTGACCACTTCTTCACATGCAGGGTGCCGTTGTCAAAATGCAGGGCCAAATCGACGAGATATTCCACCTTTCGGGCTGACAAACCGGCAGCGCGCATGTCATCGACTTTGAGCTTGAGCACATTGGTGGGTGTGATTTTTTTAGGCAGTTGCGCGAAGCGGTCCCACACGGTCTGTGCCGCCTTGACCGAAATTTGCTGGCCCACGATGCTGCGTGCCAACGTCACAAATGCATCGCCACGTGATTGCAGCGAGGCTTCGCCAAACTGCGGAATCAGGCGTTTCATCACACGGTCTTTTTTGACCAAGTGCTTGCAAGCCTCCGCCCAGTACTCGGGCGTGGCGATGGTGACTTTGTCGGTGGTGGCCATGCCTAACCACGCTCCCACGTGGTGCCCGTGGGCGAGTCTTTCAGGACGATGCCCTCAGCAGCCAAGACTTGGCGAATGCGGTCTGCCTCTGCGAAGTTTTTGGCCGCCTTAGCCGCAGCACGCGCCGCGATGTGGGCTTGAATGGCGTCTTCATCCACACCTGCACCGCCTTGGGCAAAGGCTTGCGGATCTTCTTGCAACAAGCCCAACACGCCACCCAAGGCTTTGAGCAAGCCTGCGGTGTGGGCGGACTGGGTACGGTTGACTTCGCTGGCGAGCTCAAACAACACAGCCACAGCCTCGGGTGTGCCGAAGTCTTCGTCCATCGCGGCTTTGAAGCGTGCAGCATGCGGCTCAGCCCAATCGATGGTGACAGCTTCGGGTGTGACGGTGCCCAGTGCTGTGTACAAGCGCTTCAAGGCACCACGGGCGTCGTTCAAATGCACATCGCTGTAATTGAGTTGGCTGCGGTAGTGGCTGCGCACCACGAAAAAGCGCACGGTCTCAGCGTCAAATTCTTGGAGCACATCACGAATAGTGAAGAAGTTGCCCAAGCTCTTGGACATTTTCTCGTTGTCCACATTGATGAAGCCGTTGTGCATCCACACACGGGCCATTGGTTGACCATTCGCGCCTTCGCTTTGCGCGATTTCATTTTCGTGGTGTGGGAACTGCAAGTCAGCGCCGCCGCCATGGATGTCAAAGCTTTGGCCCAGCATCTCGCAACTCATGGCCGAGCACTCGATGTGCCAGCCGGGGCGGCCTGCGCCAAAGGGGCTGGCCCATTTCACCTCTTCCGGTTCACTGGCCTTGGCCGATTTCCACAGCACAAAGTCCAACGGGTCTTGCTTGCCGTCACCCACTGCCACGCGTTCGCCCGCTTGCAGCTCGTCCAACGACTTACCCGAGAGCTTGCCGTAGCCGGCAAATTTGCGCACGGCATAGTTCACATCGCCATTGCTGGCTTGGTAGGCCAGGCCTTTGTCTTGCAAGGTGCCGATCATGGAAAGCATTTGCGGCACATAGTCCATGGCACGAGGCTCGTGCGTGGGGCGCTCAATGCCTAGGGCATCAGCATCTTGGTGCAAAGCATCGATCATGCGGTCGGTCAGGCTGCGCACGGTCTCGCCGTTGTCGAGCGAGCGTTTGATGATCTTGTCGTCAATGTCGGTGATGTTGCGCACATAGGTCACGCGCAAGCCACTGGCCTTGAGCCACCGTTGCACCACGTCAAACGCCACCATCGAACGGGCATGACCCAAGTGGCACAGGTCGTACACGGTCATGCCGCACACGTACATGCGCACATGGCCAGGTTCCAGCGGGGAAAAGTCTTCCAACGCACGCGTGAGCGTGTTGTGAATACGAAGCGTCATGAATGTGTGATCAAAGACCGCAGTGAAGGGCCGGTAATGAGGTGAAAGCCAAAGCGTCGTCCAGACCCTCTGTTTTACAATGCTTGCAGTATACAAAGCACATGACAAACCCTGACCTCCCCACCTCAATCGCCCTGACTCAGACGGCTCGCCGCTCGGATCGGCCCGTGCACATAACGCCATGGGCTGCGTCTTGCGTCTGTGGTTTGGCGTTGATGTGCGCACTGACAGGCCCTGCAAAAGCCCAAGGGGTAGAAGCGCTGGAGTGGCAACCGGGCCAATCCACCGTGCCCCTGGTGATCAGCACGCCACACAACGATGTGCGCAAACTGTTTCGTCAAGCCAAGTACGCCCAAGCGCTGTTGGTGGTCAATAAAAACCTAGAGACCAACCCGCGCGACCCACAAATGCGTTTCTGGCAAGGCTACATTTTTGAACAACTCGGTCAACCCGACATGGCGCTGCAGGTGTACTTGGCCCTCACCCAGGAATACCCCGAACTGCCAGAGCCACACAACAACTTAGGGGTGATGTACGCCGTTTTAGGCGACTACCCAAAAGCCAAGGCCAGCCTTGATGCTGCGCTGCGTGCCAACCCCAACTACGCCACCGCGCTTGAAAATCTCGGCGATGTGTTGGTGAACCTGGCGCGTCAAGCCTACGAGCGCTCCCTAAGCCTAGACAACAAACAACCCAACTTGCGCCCCAAAATTGAGCGCCTGCGACCCGTCCTCGACATCACCCAAGGCAAACCATGAAGCTCCTGCATTTGACACGCCGCGCTGCTTGCGCTTTTGCCCTCCTCGGCCTGAGCCTCACCAGCTGGGCGCAAGAGTCTCCCCGTGTGAAATTCGTCACCAATGCGGGTGAGTTCGTGGTCGAGGTCTATCCCGACAAAGCGCCCAAAACAGTGGAAAACTTTTTGCAATACGTGCGCGACAAGCACTACGACGGCACCATTTTTCACCGCGTGATTGCCAACTTCATGGTCCAAGGCGGCGGCTACGACCAACGCTACATCGAACGCCGCACCCGCCCCCCCGTGGAGCACGAAGGCCGTGACGCACTGGCCAAAGGCGGGCCACGCAACACAGTAGGCACCCTGGCCATGGCGCGCACCAATGTGCCCAACTCGGCCACGTCGCAGTTTTTTATCAACGTGGTGGACAACGCCTTTTTGGACCCGACCCCACAACAACCTGGCTACACCGTGTTTGGCAAAGTCGTCTCGGGCATGGAGACCATCACCAAAATCAGAAGCACGCCCACCAGCTTTGGTGGTCCTTTTCCCTCTGACGTGCCGCGTACCCCGATCGTCATTCAATCCGCCAGCGTGCTCTGAGCGCGCCTAGGCCTTCTACTTTTCATCACAAGGAATTCTCATGAGTAACCCACAAGTCGAACTGCACATCTTGGACCACGGCATCATCACGATCGAACTCGATGCCGAAAAAGCACCCAAGTGCACCGAGAACTTTCTGCACTATGTGAACAAAGGCCACTACGACAAAACCATTTTTCACCGCGTGATCCCTGGCTTTATGGTGCAAGGTGGCGGCTTCGAGCCGGGCATGACCCAAAAAGAATGCGATGCGCCAATTGAAAACGAAGCCAACAACGGCCTCAAGAACAACCACTACACCCTTGCGATGGCGCGCACCTCTGACCCGCACTCGGCCACCGCCCAGTTTTTCATCAACGTGGCAGACAACGAGTTCTTGAACCACAAGGCACCCAGCATGCAAGGCTGGGGCTACGCGGTGTTTGGCAAAGTGGTGAGTGGCAATGACGTGGTGGACAAAATCGCCGCTGTCAAAACCGGTCGCAAAGGCTTTCATGACGACGTGCCCAAAGAAGACGTGGTCATCGACAAAGCAGTCGCGCTGTAACCCCCTGTCAACCCAATGCAGCTGCCATGCCTTCAAGCACCCGCCGCCTGGCAGCGCATTGACTTCATCTCGGACCTGCATCTGGATGCAAGCGAGCCCGCCACCTTCGAGGCTTGGGCACAGCACATGGCCCACACGCCAGCAGACGCACTTTTTATTTTGGGTGATCTGTTTGAAGTGTGGGTAGGCGACGACAACCCAGACCCTTTTGCGCAGCGATGCGCGTCAGTCCTGAAGGCCACCGCGCAACGCATGCCGGTCTATTTCATGTGCGGCAACCGCGATTTTTTGGTCGGCCATGACTGGCTTCAAGCCACAGGCATTCATGGCCTCAGTGATCCCACGGTGCTGGACTTGGGCACGCAGACGACAGGGGCACAGCCCTTGCGCTTTGTGCTCAGCCATGGCGATGCCTTGTGCTTGGCTGACCACGACTACCTCGCGTTTCGTACTCAAGTGCGAGCACCCGCCTGGCAAGCACAGTTCTTGGCCAAGCCTTTGGCAGAACGGCAAACCTATGCGCGACAAGTGCGCCAGCAAAGCGAGGCACGCAAACACCGCCAAGCGTCCTACGCCGATGTGGACACCAACGCGGCCTTGGGCTTGCTGCAGGAGTCCAAGGCACAAGTGATGGTTCACGGCCATACGCACCGACCCGCACAACATGTGTTGGCCTCAGGCCTTACCCGTTGGGTGCTGAGTGATTGGGATGCACAAGCTGAGCCACCAAGGCTAGAAGTGTTGTGCTGGCAGCGCCAACAAGCACAAAGCCCCACAAGGGGGCTTTGTCGCTTATCGCTCGCGCACGCCTGATGCTGCAGCGCGACTAGCGCTTGAGCAGCACCTTCAAAGCGGCTTGCAAACGACGCGCCGCAGCCTCGTCATAAGCACCACCTAGGACCTGCGCCGTATCAGCCGCCCACGTCATTTGTGGCGACGGGTCGTTGCGACGGGTCAACATTTGCAGTTGCAAGGCACGACGCGCATCCATATGTGCAGCAGGTGTAGGCAGATCAGCCGCCACCTCCAAACGCAACAAAGGCGTGACAACATCCCCCGAAGACGCCTCGCCCAAGGCTTGCGCCCAGTGCGTGCGTTGCGCGGGGGCCAG
>CANGML010000147.1 GCA_947454585.1 Comamonadaceae bacterium | reverse complement strand
TCAGGTGTGGGCTCAGCCCTTGCCGCCTCTTGGGGCTTGGCCTTGAGCGACTCGGCCAAGTCATGAAAGCTCATATTCATGCCCTTCAAGGTGCTCAGGGTCATGCGCTGTACCTCTAGCGCTTGAATCGTGGCACCCACGGCTTTGGTATTTTGCTCGAGCCAGAACTGCACTGTCTTGAGCTCTTGGATGCGTTTGTCCAACTCTTCAGGATCCAACGTGGGGGCCACCCAACCCGGAGCAGCAGAGGACGCCCCAGCACCACCACCCGGCGTGAGGTTCTTCAAAAAATCAAAGCCCGGAACGAACTTGGTGAAATCAAAGCCGGCGGGGTGGGTCATGTCTGTCTCCTGTGTAGATAAGACGCATTAAACCAAACCCCAGCCTGCAGCCAGCTGACAAAGCTGGCTGATGCCTCAATGCTTGTGTTCGTGGTTAGGCATGGCCGAGGGCTGCGTGCCCACCAACAACTTCAGCTCGACCGTTGACTTCACGCCCTTGGCATCTTGCACCGTGAGCATCAACGGAATGGTGGTGTCTTTGACCAAGGGGGCTTTCAAGTCCATCAACATGACGTGGTAGCCACCGGGCTTGAGCTCCACCGCTTTGCCCGCTGGCAAGTCCAAGCCATTGGGCAAGGCTGCCATTTTCATCACGTCTTTGTCCATCTTCATTTCATGCACTTCGGCCACACCCGCGACAGGGCTGCTGACGCCCACCAGCTTGGCGTTGTCTTTGGCCGTGATCTTCATGAAGGCGCCCGTGGCCTTTTGGCCTTGTACCGTGGCACGGGCCCAGGCGTCGGTGACGGTGATGTTTTGCGCCAAGGCGCTGGCCGCGAACACGGTGGTGACTACGGCGGCAATGAGGTGCTTGATGTGTTGCATAGGAATTTAGTGTTTGTGTGCATCGGCTTTGGGCGCTTCCACCCAAACGTCGGCTTGGCATTCGCCAGCGCGTTTGAACTTGAGTGTCAGTGGGAACTTGTCACCTGGCTTGAGGGGTTTCTTCAAGTCCATCAACATCAAGTGGTAGCCATTGGCTTGCCCGTGTTTGAAGGTCACCTCATAGCCTGCGGGAAGTTGCACCTCTGGGACCGCACGCATCTTCATCACGTTGTTGTCCATCGTCATCTCATGAATTTCAACCGAGGCAGACACCTCGCCTTTGGCGCCCAAGAGCTGGTCGGCCTCTTTGCCATTGTTTTTGATGGCCATGAAATAAGCCGCGCCCACCTGGCTACCCGCCAAAGTTGGGGTGGCATAGGGGTGCGCCACCACCAGGTCGCCACACTTCAACGCGTGGGCCATCGCGCCTTGCGAAAAGCCCGCCAAACAGGTGGCCAACGCCAACGAGCCCAGTTGATTGAGTTTCATGTCGAACTTCCTTTTTAAATAATCATGTCAACGCCGCCACATCGGTCAGCTGACGGCAAAGCGAAAGCCTGTCTTGCGGCAGCATCCATTCACCCAGATCCACATGTCGGCCTGACTCATCAAGCCGCACCAAAGGGCGCATGCTGCGGGTCATGTAAACACGGCACAAGCCACGGGTAAATTGGTGCTCTTTGACCCGGCCGCCGCGCTCTTGGCGCACAAACAGATGGCGCTCATTGCAGGTGACTTCATCAAAATCGCTGCGTGTTCTCGCGTGGAATACAAACGCCGCACCCAACACCAAGGTCTCGACCAACGCAAACGGCAATACCCAGGGCGCCCCCATGACCCAGAACACCAAGCTAATGAAGATCGAGGTGCCCGCGACTAATCCGAGGGCGATCATCAAAAACTGAGGTGTTGTGGAGCAATTGGGGCTCAGGCGGATAGGCATGTCGGTCACTGGTAACAAAGGCAATCAATGGTGGTCATGTGATGGGGCTGGCTGCACATTTAACAAGGCAGCTGGGGACTTTAAACCGCGGGTAGAGGTGCCACTCGCAGGGATTTCAGACCAGTCATTTTGGCCGTTCTCACAGGTTTGCAAAACCTTGACCCACAATGGCCCGGATTGATTGGGCAAACGCCCCATGAACGCAAACTCGTCAAACTGGTCATCCGGCAAGACTACGTCTTTGTTGGCGGCCGTCCAGCGCAACTCCACCACATCATCAGTCACCGTCTTGCCATGGCTGTTGTAGGGCATGGCAAGTTTGGCTTTGCGCGTGGCGATGGTCCACCCTGGTTTTGGTTGGGGCTTGGCCCCTTGAAAACCTGCAGGCACTTGCACGGTGAGTCCCGTGGTGGCAGAGCCACTGCAGCCGTGCCCCACGCGCAGAGTGGCTTTGTAGTAGCTCCCGGCAATGGCTTTGGGTTCGGTTAGCACGATGTGGGCGTGTGTCGATGTGGTGACCACCAACAAGGCTAATTCAATAGCGATTAATGCGAAGGTGTTTTTCATGGTTTGACTCATAGATCCCACTTCAACTCTGCGTGATAGGTACGCATGGGGTACTGGTGGAAGTTCCAATATTTGTAGTTGTTCAAGTTATCAATGCCGCCTGCGACGGACCATTGCTTGTCCACGCGATACAACACACGCGCATCGACAACAAACAACTTGCTGTTACCTGTGTAGGCGTAACCGTTGATGTCTGAGTTGTCCAACTTACCAAATTGACGTCCCGCATAACGTGCCCCCAAAGAGGTGCTGAGTTGATCATTCCAGCGGTAGTTGCCCAACACATTGCCGCGCCAAACAGGGACACGAATCTGTTGCTTATCAAGGGTGGCTGGTTGGCTTGGGTTTTCTTTGATGCGTGATTCAACGTACGTGACGCTGGTCGAAAAATCTAAACCACGCGTGAAAACATTGCTCCCTGAATAGGCCAACTCAAGGCCTTGACTCTTGATGCGCCCAATATTTTGAATATCGGTTGTAGTTCCAGCGCCAGGACGCAGTGAGGTCTGGCTCACGATCGCATCTTTGGTCTCTTCAAAGAAAGCCGTCACACGCAACAACCCGTGGCCCATGTCTTTTTCAGCGGTGAGCTCCGTGGTCTGAGATTTTTCTGGGGACAAGTTGGTATTGTTGTAATAGACGTTGTTCAAACTGCTGGTCGCACCATACAACTCGTGGACAGTTGGCATACGCACGGCACGTCCGGTTGAAGCCTTGAACATCAAATCAGGTGCCCATAAATGAGAGATAGCAGCCTTGGGCGAAAAGTAATTCTCAGTACGACTGGGATAAGTCACCTGAGGTGTTCCTGATTTAAAAGCCAAACCGCTCTCGGTGTTCCATTGCTCAGCTCTGAGACCCAACACCGTTTTCCAGCGCGGCGCAAACTTCCATGCGTCTTGTGCATACAGACTTTGCAATTGCGCACGGCCGCCCGACTGGCTGGTCAATGCACCCGGTGCGGCCGTTTCCCAATTGGATGTACCCGTTTCATTTTGCAAAATTTTCAATTTGTAGTTGTCTTGCTGATAGCCAAAGTCAACGATATGCGCACCTTTGACGCCTTCAGGTCGCCACGTGCCTTTTAAGGCCAGGTTATTCCAGCCCGTTCCACCGTAATCCGTCAAACTGCCCTTGGTGGTTCCAGCAAAAAGCGCAGATGCCGTATTGCTCGCAGCGCTTCGGTTTAAGTCTTGCTGGTAGTCGTAAAGGCTCGTGAGGATTTCCCAATCAAACACCTCTTGTGTGTTGGTTTTGAGAGAAAAGCCGTGCATGTAGTGCGTCAAGCTCTCCCTCGAAGCCGTGAAGGCAGAATCCTTGAGCTCGTAAGTCACACCACCTTGCGTGACCTTGTTTGAATTGTCGCCTGTGTAAACGGGCGCACCTGCTGCGTCGCTCAAGTAACTTGCGGGATTTCCATCGCTGTTATTTTTCCAATAGCCCAAGGTGTACGTGGCGCGCATGGTGGAAGACACGTCAAAAGCCAGCTTTACTTTCGCATGGTCTTGAATGGTTCGGTATTGCGAGGTGGTGCCCAATATCGCATTTGCAACGCCGAGTACATCAGTCGCAGGAACAGCGCCATTGACAGCCGTGCCTGCACCCGTTTTAACTGCACCCGTGACAAACCCCATCGGCTGCGCGTTGACATCTTGTCGGCTCAGGTGAAACCAATACGACCAGTCGCCCTCTTTGCTACCCAATGTCACGCTCGCATTCTTGCCACCGAAAGAATCATGCGTGTTGTATTGATCAAAGGTCTGCTTGAAGGCACCGACTTTTATATGTGCTTCAAACTGTTTAGGCATGCGGGTGACATAGTCGACCACAGCACCCACCGAATTACCTGGGTAGGCTGCAGAGAAGGGACCATACATCACATCAACACGTTCAATCTCTTCAGGCGCCACCATGCCCCAGCGCGGCGCATAAAACTTGTCGTTACCCACAAAGTTAGACAAGGGCATGCCATCCGCATACACCGCACTGCGCGCAGCATTTTGTGAGCCCGATGCGCGGCTTGCCAACACGGCGTGGTTGTAATCCCCCGCGAAACGCTTACGTACCGACAGACTGGGCAGGTATTTCAAGGCATCTTCGCTATCGGTGGCGTTGATCGTTTCGGCAATTTGTTTCGCTGTCACGGACTCCATCGTGGTTGGGATCTGGGTCGGCAACGACGACGGTTGCCCGGATGTGATCACGACCACGCCAATGTCTTTGGCTGGTGGCGCATCCTGCGCATGGGCGGCAACATAAAAGCAAAGTGAACTTGCCAATGCCAATGGTTTCAATAAAGACGGGCAACCCCGCTTGATCGATTTGATTTTTTTCACGTGACTTTTCCTGAAATCTCGATGGCTGGCGTACGCGCCACAGGCGGCACAAAGCCAACAAACTAAGCGGCAGCACTTGGCTGCGCGCCCGCTTTAAATATCAGAGGGAAAGTGCAGGAGGGCCGCGAGAAGGCAGCGGCGGTGCTGTCGTGGCCGCAATGTGCGCAGCAGCGAGGGGCTGCAAAGCATGGGCCAATGGGGAAGGCTGCGTCAACGAGGTGTTGAGCGCGGGAGGTGGCGCACTGATGGAGGCACACAAGGGGCAATCCAGCGTATGGCTAGAAGCGGCAACGCCTTCATCCTCGCCTGTGTGTTGGCCTTGCACC